>JAZNZT010000075.1:0-9520 GCA_045595075.1 Faecousia sp. | reverse complement strand
ACGAAGTGCGATCATTGTAAAAAGCCTAATTTGTCAGGTAGACAAATTAGGCTTTTTACATGGCGGAGAAGGAGGGATTTGAATTCCCCCAGGTGATTACTTTTTATAACAAAAGTTCGCAATATATTGGTAAATATATGCGTTTCCGAAACATTTTAGTAGCGTTTTTAACCACCATTTACTACCCTATATCACTCCCATAAGGGGAAAAATAAGGGGAAACTTTTTAAGATGCCACATAGCAGGTACCAAAAATATGCACTCAAACTGTTCAAAACATCACATTTGGTGTACAACCCCGCCACTAATCCACCAAATGGAAGGCCGTTTTCAGATCTGCTACTTCTTCTTCAGAGATATGTACGATCTGTCCGATTGCAGAGGCATTGATGATAGAGTGTGCTGTGGATTCCATAACCTCAAGTCGATCAAATGCCTGCAACAGCGTATTGCCGGTAACGATTACGCAGCAGTTCTCTACCATCGCGGCAGGAGTAGCTTCTCCAAAGTACTCAGCAACAGAATCTTGCTTGGAATAGTATTCCTCATAAGAAATTCGTTTCACATCACGAAGCAGGATATAGCTTTCCGGAATTGTGCGGGGATCAAACTCAGTATCCGTAACAGCAAAAGCCATTGCATGAACAGGCTGAGCCAGCAAAATTGCGCTGATTTCCGGATTGTAGGCATAGATCTTTTGGTGCAGCATTACGGCACGGGAAGGAGTCTTACCCATTTCCTTCATACCTGCTTTCACGCGTACCAAATCGTCTTCTTCCAGATAGGCTCTATCCATGCCAAAGGGTGTAATAATAAAGCTGCCATCTGACAGGCGTACGGAATATGTGCCGTGGGTTGCAGTGAACAATCCTTGCTTATAAGAACGGCGAATTAGCGTAATCATATCTCGTCTTGCAGCCAATTCCTCTACACTGTGAGAGCCGGGAATAAAATCATCCATCTTGGTATGATTTGTGGTCTGTGACAACTTGTACGCTTCATCATCGAGGAATTTAGGCTTACCAATTCGGTTCGCAAGTATTTCCAGATTCGCGGTATAATCCAGTGTTTCAAAGCGTTGGAAGGCTGTGAACATATCCGGTGCGCCGATACAAACACCGTGATTTTCCAACAATACAATGTCACAGTTTTCAGCAAAGCACTTGCCAATATTTTCGCCCAGCTTTTCACTTCCGGGAACTGCATATGTAGCAATCTTTATACTGGGACACATTTTTTGTACCGATGTCAGTAAGTTCAGATCCGGATTCTTTCTCACAATAGAAAAGGATACCAATGCCGGAGGATGTGCGTGCAATACTGCTTTTAGATCCGGCCGCATTTTGTATACCGCCGCATGGAAAGGCAGTTCCGATGAAGGGCGATGCATACCAACAATGGTACCATCCGGTTTAACACAAACAATGTCATTACGGTTTAGCGTGCCCTTATCAACACCAGCCGGAGTGATCCAAATATTACCGTCGTTATCTAAAATTGAAAGGTTACCACCGGAAGTAGTGGTCATACCTTTGTCATAAATACGCTGCATGAACATAACAAGCTGATCTGCAGGGTGGATATAATTAATATTCATAGTATTCTCCTATGCACCTTCTATGGCGATTATCTAAGTATGAAAAATATGCTGTTTGCCGCATTTGCAGTTTTCTTGGATTTCTATTTCGCAACCCTCTGTTACTTATACTTGACCGTCACGACAAAAGGATCATGGTCAGAATACCGATGCTCGCCATCCTCCAGCACGATCCGGTCGTTCAGGAAGCTATGCTCCACAACTTCCACACGCTCAGTATTCAGGAAAATATGGTCGATGTGCTGTTCTTCGTTGCCCATAATAATATCTACAGGCTTATAGATACCCTTTGCAGCGAGCTGCAGCCAATCGGTATTCTGTTGGCAGTTATAGTCACCGGTGGCAAACAGCAAACTGTCGCCAACTTTTTCTTCCCAGAAAGTACGCAGTTCGTTGGCTTCCTTTGTACGGTGGCTTGCGCCCGCCTCCGGACTAACCTTACCGTTTTCGTCCCAGTTGATAGACCAGTGGGTATTGGTCATAAAGACGGTTTCTCCGGTATATGTATCGGTAAACTTTACCCACTGATAATCACGCTCCTGCAATTCTGTGGAAGAATATCTTTGGCTACCGCTCTCCAACAGGTCAAAGCGGTCTGCCTTATATAGAATGATCAGGCCTGCGCTATTAGAGACACGCCCTGCGGGATATCGGGATGCCTGCTTGTCATATGCCTTTTCATTGCCGATGCAAACAGCCTTATAAATGCCATCGCGCTCGATTTTGCTCACAAAATAACCTTGCCAATCGTAGTCGTGACTGCCCGCTTCCTGAAGACCGATCAGATCCATTCCGGATTCGTTTAAATAGGTTTGTAAATGCTGCGCCCGATCACCAACAGGCAAATAGCCGTCATAGCCATCAATGCCCAAAATATTAAAGCTCATACATTTGATTTCCATATTTTTGTTCCCTTTCTTGATAATGAACAAAATGCTACCTGCTAAAAGTAAAACTACAGATACGATAGCAATGATGATAATGACCCTTTTCTTACTCATAGCATTTCCGCCACCAAACAACTGATGCCACCCATATACAAAGCGTTTTCACGGATTTGCACATTATGATTGACAATGACCTGCCCAACGCCCGAAAGGTCATAAACCTTTTCTTCTGCGGAAGGGTTCAGGGCAATCAGGAATTTCTTTCCGGCTACTGTTCTTTCATAAACGAAGGGATAGCCCTCAGCCAAAACCTTGAAATTGGACACATCAGAAAATCCCTTGTTCTGTGTACGCAGTTTTACCAAGGTTCTGATCATATTCAGCAAGGAGTTTTCGTCTTGCCGTTGTGCCTCCACAGTAGGCGCACCGGGCCTGGCATCTGTAGGCAGATAGGGATCGTCGCTTTCTGTGAAGCCGTGGTTTTTCTGACTGTTCCACTGCATCGGTGTACGAGCGCCGGTGCGGATATAGCCCCCCTCTTTCGAGGGAATACCCTTGGCAAAATCCATACCAATCTCATCGCCATAATAAACAAAGGGAACACCGGGCATTGTCAAAATAAAGGTCATAGCTACCTTCATTTCTTCCTGTGTTCGACCATAACCGATTCTGGGTAGATCGTGATTGCCGGTAATCAGGCCAATGTGGCCATCTTCTCCGATTTTCTCGTATTCGGAAAGGAAATGATCCAAGAATATGCGGATATCGCCTTTTCCAGCCTTGTCAAAATAGCTGTTTCCGATAAACTCTCTTGCAACATTTCTGCCTTCTTCGTGTCGGAACAAAGATGTGTAAGCGGGGTGATAGCTATGCAGTAAGAAGTCGCAGTCAAAGCCTGTCCAAACAGCTCTTGCAGGCTTGCCCCATTCGGAGACCAGAATAAACTCCGGATTCTTTGCCTTAACATGGGCTTTCAGTTCGTGCCAAAATTCCCGAGTCACATTTCCCTCTGTATCGCCCTTGATCAAAGTGGGAGCAAGATCCACACGGAAACCGTCTACGCCCATGTCCATCCAGAAGTACATAATCTTTTTCAGTTCTTCCTTGGTGGCAATACAGTCCGGGTGGTCAACAGGAAGCTGCCAGTCTTCCGTGGGGTTGGCATAACCGTAATTCAGAGAAGGCTGTGACCAGAAGAAATTGGGTATATAATTGCCATCTCGCTGGCTGTATCCCCGGATTCCGGGTCCAACCTCGAAAGTACCTTTTGTCCAGATGTAGCGGTTGGTATATTCGTTGATTTCATCCTTTGCCGATTCCTGAAACCAGGGATGGTCAATGGAGGTATGACCGGCTACCAAGTCATAGATGACCTTGATGCCCCGGTTATGGGCCTGACGGCAGAATTCCTGAAAATCCTCATTGGTGCCGTATCGGGGCGCAACCTTATAGTAGTCTGTGATATCATAGCCTGCATCCCGGAAACTGCTGTCGTTCACAGGATGAAGCCAAATCACATTAAAGCCGCAGTCTTCGATATAGTCTAATTTTTGAATCAGTCCGGGCAAGTCACCGATTCCGTCTCCGTTGGAATCATAAAATGACTGGGGATAGACCTCATAGACAACCGCATTTTTAAGCCAATTTTCCATATCTATCTCCTATTCGGGTTTGGTTTCTAACTTTAAGGGATAGTCACCTAACTTATTTACCTTAAAGCCATTTGCTTTGTATTCCTCGTAATTGAAGGCTTCCAATTCATCAATAGCCAGCTTATGGAACTCATAGAAATTGTACCACCACTCATAACCGCTGCCCAATTCTGCATTTAAGTAGGCATCGGCAATATCGCAGCCCATAGCCGGTGCCACATAGAACGCACCCATTGCCAGCACATTAACACCGTTGCCGGTAATGGCACGCAGTGCCGCAGGAACGCTCTCTACAACGCCGGCGTGGACATGGGGACACTTGCTGGCGGCAATATGGATACCCATACCCGTACCGCAGAATAGCAACGCTCTTTCAAATTCGCCCTCAGAGATCATTGCGCCCACACGAAGGCCTACTCTATGGAACATAAGGTCAGTATCGTTGGGGTCAGAATCAGCACGCACACCCACATCGGTAATTTTCCAGCCTTTTTTCTCCAAATGTGCAACAACCGCCTCCTTCAGCGGATAGCCGGCAAAGTCTGCGCCTACCACAAGGTACTTATCTTTTACTGTTTTCATTCTCTAATCTCCTTTACTTTTCTATGATAGTCTGCACAAGCTGCCATGCAAACAATTCGTGCATTTTTCTTGTAGGGTGGTTCAAACCGTTGGACAGCAGATTTGTAGTATCCACGCCGGATTCATACATCTTCTTCCAAATGGCATAGCAGTCACAAATAACCACATCTTCCTCCCGGCACACCTGCCGTGCAGCATCCATATAAGCATCAAATACGCCGTTTAACTGCCGTGCGGCAAATACATCTGCCAGCGGTTCTAAAATCTCGCCGGGAGATACTTTTCCGGCATGGGTATTCATCATATTGGGGGTCATAAATATGACCTCAATACCAGCCTCTCTTGCAGTGGTAAATATATTGCGCAATGCGGTTTTGTAGGTTTCCAATCCGTCCATCTCCGCATTGGCATCGTTCAGTCCGAAGCAGACCACCAACAGATCAGGAGAAAAAGCCAGCACATCCCGCTTTAACCGTTCATAACCTGCTGTGGCAGAGCTGCCGTTGACACCGCAATTCATCACAGAAACCGGCGCTTGGGGATACAGCATTGCCAGCAGCTCCTTAACCTTTTCTGAGTAAGCAGAAGTGCTGTCAAAAACTACCTGCATCTTCTTGTTTTTTTCATAAGTCTCAAAAACACCTTGGGTCACGCTGTCACCCAAAAAAGCAATAATGGGTGTTCTGGTGCCCGGATTGTCCACCGTTTTCTTATTTAATAGTTCTGTAAATCGCATGTTTTCACCTTTTATTCTTCCAGTAGGTTGTATTTTCCGTACAGATAAATGGGTACTGCCGACCAGCCGTGACACAGAGAGCCTGCATTATGGAAATCGGCATGGCCCAAATCCGTTTCCCAGAATGTGGTCGCACCGGCATAGAGCATTTTGCCCCAGACCTTCTCCACATCTTTGCGCACATACTCACGGTAAGAATCGCCCGCTTGCAAAAGCACGTCGTACGCATAGATACTTGCGCTCAAGGTACAGGGAATCATACAGTCGGACAGCATATTCTCCACAACTTTGGACTTGACATCATCCGGTGTTGCACCGACATAAAGTGCAAGAGCCTGCGTGAAGGCGTGGAGAGGTCTCTCGTAGTCATTTAACCGAGTTAAGTACACATTTCTGTTCCGGTCAAAAAACGCCTTATGGAGCTTCTCATTCAGCTCAGTATGCAAAGTATCGTAATGGGAAGCCAGTTCCGGCTGTACGACATCGCAAAGTCTTGCAAAACAGTAGAAGCTATCAGATACAAAGGCATTAAGCGGACACTCGTAAGGAGGATTTTCTTTGAAGTACTCCTCTCCAGCCAGTCCGTCCTTCCACTCGTAGAAATTCCAGTACTGATCGCCCGCAAAGCAAGGAAGTAAGCCGGTTTCATCGATTCTCTCTTCCAATTTTTCTACGATGTATTTTGCGCAGTCAAACACTTCCCGGATGAAGTCTACATCCCCAGAATATTCCAAATATTCCTTTAACTGCCGGATATAGATGGTAGTAAAGGAAGGAATGGTAATGGGAATGATTCCCGGTGCGCACAGCTCCAGAGTTCCGTCCTCTCGCAAGGACTTTGCAAACAACCGCAAGGATTCCTTGGGGAATATGTATTCACCAAATGCGTAGTAGCCGCAGAGCATTTGTACCCGGCTGTCAAAGGTATACAGGGATTGCTCTCTCCAAGGGCAGTCCTCATAATGCTCGTGCATACACATATGCAGAGTTCTGACGGAAACATCGTAGATTTTACGGTGCAAAGCATCAGAGATGTTATTTTCCGGCATTTGCAAGGGATAATAGACATTGCGGATTCCGGCTTTGTAAATTGTACCGTTTTTGCAAGCAATATGAATCTGCAAATACTGCATACCCATACGCAGGAAAGGATTGAAGAATTGATTTCTGCCTGCCTTGGCATGGTAGCTGACCGCAAAATTCCGCTTTTTAATACTGGAACGGACACGCAAGTCTTCCAAATGCTCGCCGTATCCGATCAGAACATCACACGCTTCCGGCACCTCAAAATCCAGATTCAGGAAACCAACAGATTCCTGCCCGGCATCTAAAAGAAAGTAAACACCCTCTGCATAATCGTCTTCCGGAATTTTCCATTGGGTGCTGTCTGTACCTATCGTTAACAGTTCATCTGCTGTACGGGTGGAAAGATATGTGGTATAGACCTTCTTGCCGACAGACTTTTCTTTACCGTCTGTCACATAGACACCTTGTGTTTTCAAATTACCGGTAGTTTCTTTTTCAATAATCAGCTTCTTGATGGGTCGTTCAAACAGATGTTTTTCCTTGCCTGTCAAAACACTTTTTTGGTAAGCTGCTTCCTCTGCACAGGCATCATACTTGAACACAAAGCCAAGCTGTCCGGAAATAAATTCCATATCGCCGCTATCATAGTGCATATCCTGACGGGACAGAACATCCTCATTGCTGTTTAACAGGCAGTTATCATCCTGCCAAAGGGCGAAGATCACACCAGGAATCTGAATCCTGTGTGTGAAATAATTGGCACCGATCACATAATGCAGAATCTCCAAGGTGTTCTTACCCTGTTTGACAAATTCGGTAATATCCAATTCATCATAAACCTGGTAGTCCTCATAGTCAGCATACTGCCCGCAGTCTACAAATTCGCCGTTTACATACACGGCATATAATGTGCTTGCACTGATAAACAACCGAACGTTGTCTATTTGCTCCAAGCTAAATTCTGCCTGATAGTCAAAATAGGTGTTGCAGATATCAGATGGAATATCCCTTGCAAATATCCACTGCGCATTTTGGAAGTACAGATTGTTTTCTTTTGGCATTACACTGCCCCCTTAAATACATAATGGCTCCGGAAGCACACCTCCGGAGCCATTGTCGTTACTGGATCCCTAACGTGTTTTCCCAGTCTCTTGTTAAACCGAATATTGTAAAATCAACTGTGGGATTGGTGGATTTCATTGTCAGAGAGCCGCCGTTCTTATCAATGTAAGAGAACAGTCCTCTCTCCAAAACCACTGCGTCTATATTCTTGACAATTAGATGCTTATCGTTACATAGCTTACCGTTAACATAGACACCGATAATGGCATCTGTCTGACCTTGTGCGCTTTCCAACGTATCAAAGGTCACTCGGTAGGTAAAGGCTTTACCTTGGAAGGAGGACATACCTACATCTTCCGGGGTGATATTGGCCAGTTTCATCTGTACACCGTCTGCGTGGACAAAGGAAATTGCTAATTTGCCGTTTGCATCCAGCTCTACACGCAAACCATACCACTCTTTACCACCTACATAGAAGCAGTTGTCGTTTTTCTGCTGTGTTTCATCAGAGAATGTCAGCACTGCAGAAAATGCGGTGTTATTATAGTTTGCTCCCTCATAAGAAGAGAATCTGCCACCATAATCAGACCTTGATTTATCCGCAATAATGAAATCCCTCAATGTCAGTTCTTCATAAGAATTGGCATCGATACGGATCGCAGAACCGGAAGGTAATACGGACATACTCCTTGTTAATACAGAAGTATCCACATCCTCCACAACAAAATACTTATAATTGGAAAGCTTTCCGTTTACAAATACACCCAGCTTCAGGTTTGTTTGCTCCGTTCCGGCCTTGATAAATTCAAATGTTGTACGGAGTTCTACTGCACGATTGCCGGAGATCTGTACCTGACCAACATTGACTGCAGTATTGTCTGCCTTAATATGAGATATTGTCACCATATTGTTACCTGCATAGGTAAATACAATGCCTTTTCCTGCACTGCCATAAGCAACAGAGCCGGTTCCATTAAATGTAACATAAGCTGAAATAGCAGTCTGATCCAATGTTTCGGTACTGGAAGTGCCGTATGTTGCAGCTGTATAGGATCCGTTTTTCAATCCCAATTCTGTGGTCGTCAGTTCCTTCAGCACTACAGAGGAGAAACGGGCAAAATCTGCCTCGTTGACACCGTTGAAGTTCACGCCGGTTCCTAAGGACTGCGCTTCGTTGGGAATGTAAATATAGCTGTTGCAATAGAGGTTGCCTTCAATGAAGATTCCTAGCTTAATATCGTTGGCTTCACCGCCGCCATCATAATCGACGAACTCGGTACTGATCTGCAGCAGGAAGTTTTTTTCCGCAAAAGTATCTCCAATATCCGCCAAGGAAGGATTCAGCACGAAGAAATTCAGGCCAATAGATGCCAGTTCGTTGGGCTGAACACCTTCTGTTGATGCCAATTCATTGCCAAGCACCAGCGTGCCGTTATTTTCAAGGCGCAGACCCAAGCCGGAATAGGCATTATTACCGCCGCCGGTATTGCCCAAATGCAGACGGGAACCGACCTTATTAAACTGCACATTGGCAGAAAACAGCGTTTTATTCAGACTGCTGAGCCTTGTAAAGCCGCCGTAAGTAACGGTATTGCCATCGGGAATGTTGCCGTCAGAAAGGGTAATTTCTGTAAAATCGGCAGGAAGCGTATTGACCTTCCATTCACCGATGGATGCGACCTGAACACCGCAATCATCAGCAGAATCATAGGTATGCAAGCATCTTGTCAAATCACTGAGTTTCACATTGCGCGCATAAATATAGTCGCTTTGCTGAAGTACACCGTTGATCCAAATACCGATCTTCAGGTCAGTGGTTTGCAGATCCTCGTTGATGTTTTCGTATTTTACAGAAACCGCAATTTCCAGTTCCTCATTTTCTCTGAGCTGGATCAGTGGATTGCCGACAGTCAGGTTACAAAGATTCTTATTATCCACACTGGAGCCGTCGGATACCACTGTGAACAAAATGTTGCCT
>JAZNZT010000074.1:0-6207 GCA_045595075.1 Faecousia sp. | reverse complement strand
AGAAGGCGTATAAAAGTCCGGACAGCGCCACCATGGCGACAAGCGCCCATAAAAAGCCCCGGACCGCGTCCCATTCTCTATTGTAAAGACTGATGCCCATGGCAGGCAGGATAAACACCGCCTCAATGGCAACCATCTGGGCCATAAACCGCCCCATCATCTTGTAGTTCATATATCTATCACTCCAATGGATATTGCCGATTTCCGTGTCATTGCGAAGGCAGCTCTGTTGCCCGTAATAATGCTAAATTCTAAATGATAAATGCTAAATTATGGTATTTGCTCCGCAAATGATTTTAACAAGTCGCAAAGCGACACATTCATTTAGCATTCAGCATTTATCATTCATCATTCGTAGTGACGACTACCGGTCGTCATTACGCAAAAATATCGTTAAACTGATCCACCTTGCCCCGTCCGCTGGTGACCACCACCACCGTGTCCCCCACATCAAAGGCCGAGTCGCCGCCGGGGACTTCCGTCTTCACCCCATGGGTGATGCTGGCGATCAGCACATTGTTCTTCAGCTTCAGGTTTTTCAGCGCCACACCGCAGTTTTTGGCGGAGCTGTCCACACGGAACTCCACCGCCTCCGCCTGTCCGTCGGCGATAGCGTGGACGGATATGGCAGCGCCGGTCTGATTTTCCATAGCCCGGACATACCGGACGATATCGTTGCTGCACAGCTGCCGGGGAGAGACCACACTGCCCAGATTCAGAGAATCGGCAATGCTGGAGGAGACCCCGCGGCTGAGCTTGGTGATGACCTGGGGCACGCCCCGCTGCCCGGCGTACAGGGAAACGATCATATTGGTCTCGTCCACGCCGGTGAGGCTGACCAGCGCGTCGCACTCGGCGATGCCCTGGCTGTCCAGGGTAGACTGACTGCTGCAGTCGCCGCAGATCACATCGATGCCGGGCAGCTGGGTAGCCAGCTCCACGCACCGCCCGTGATCCTTGTCCAGCAGCCGGACAGCGATGCCGTCCTTCTGTAAAAGCTCCGCCAGATAGTAGCTGACCCGGCCGCCGCCGCAGAGCAGGACGCTGCGCACCCGGCGGGTGATGATGCCCAGATTCTTGAGGAGCAGGGTCAGGCTGGCGGTGGGCGCTGTGACGAAGATCCGGTCCCCCTCCCGAAGGACAAAGCTGCCGCTGGGGGCAACTGCCTCGCCGGCGCGGACAACGGCGCAGACCAGCACCCGGCACTTGACGACGCCCGGCATATCCGCCAGGGTCACATTTTTCAGCTTGCTGTCCGACCCGATCCGCAGCTCCACGATCTCCGCCCTGCCCTTGGCAAAGGTATCCCGCCGCAGAAATCCGGGATATTTTAAGAGCCGTTCAATTTCCGCAGCCGCCTGCTTTTCCGGATTGACGGTCATAGACAAGGGGAAGATATCCCGCATGGTCATGATCTGCTCCGCGTATTCCGGATTCCGGATCCGGGCGATGGTATGTACCTTTTTGTTCAGACCGTGGGCAGTCATGCAGCACAGAAGATTGACCTCATCGGCATTGGTGGCGGCGATGACCAGCTCCGCCTCCCGGATGCCGGCCTTTTCCAGCACCTCCCTGGAGGCGCAGTTGCCCATAACGCCGATGGCGTCGTAATCCTCCACAGAGCGCTCCAAAACCCGGCTGTCCATATCGATGACCGTAAGGTTGTGTCCCTCGGCGACCAATTGCCGGGCAAGGGTCTGACCCACCTTACCGCCACCTGCAATAATAATATCCATATCTGTATCCTCCGTCTTTGTATGTAGAAGAAAATGCTAAATTCTAAATGATAAGTGCTAAATTGTGGTATTTGCTCCGCAAATGATTTTAATATGTCGCAAAGCGACACATTCATTTAGCATTCTGCATTCAGCATTCAGCATTACAAGAAAAATCCACGCCTCTTGCCACCGTCCAATACTCATAAGCCCTCCGCACATCCTCCTCCGGCAGCTCAAAGTACTCCGCCAGAAGCCAAGGCTCAGTGTACCCGGCGTCAAAGGCATCCGCAAATTCCTGTTGGGTGATAAAATGCTCTGCCACATACCGGTTGGCGCGATACTCGCTGCGGCCAACCGTCTCAAAGGGACTGTCTACCTTGTGGAGCGCCCCGGTGGCGGCATGGCCCAGCTCATGGCAGCACACGCCCCGCAAAAGCCGGGCGGATCTAATTTTGGAAAAATCCAGAAAGATGGCATATTCCCCGCCATCTCTCAGGGTCGCCCCGGGGGCAGGCATCCCCATAAAGGGGATCACATCCACCTTGTTTTCCCGGCAGGCATTGTAAAAATCCGCTAATTCAAACACAGTTACTTCTCCCAGGCTGACAGGACTCGAACCGAAATAGCCTATCAGCAGTCCTTTTTGCCTTATCTTCCTTGCCTAAGCGTCATCCTTTCGGGCGCGCATAAGCCGCACCATATCCCGAACAGTCTGACGCTGTTCCTCTGTTAATTCCTTAAACTCACCGTAGAAGGCAACATCGACTTCATCCAAAACGTCGCCGGATTCCTGCCCCAGCAGCCGGGCAACGGTGATCCCCAGATAGGACGCGATCTTCTGGGCGGTCTGGGCGTTGACCGTCTTTTTCCGACCCATTTTCAGATCGGTCATCAGACCGCGGCTGAGACCCAGCTCGTCGCACATCCGACCGGGCCGGACGCCTTTCTCCTTGCAGAGTATTTGGATGGTTTCATATAAATTGCCCATAATAACCCCTCTGTACTTGTGCAAGTACACAAATACTTTATTCTCTCTGATTTAGGCATTGACTTGTACTTGTTCGTGTACTATAATATTCTCAGAGCGTACCCGTTCGTGTACAATTCCAGACCTTGTGACACTATAATAGTACTTTTTCGTGTACTTGTCAATCCCTGTTAATGCTTAATTCCAAATGATAAATGCTAAATTATGGTATTGCTCCGCAAATGATTTTAATATGTCGCAAAGCGACACATTCATTTAGCATTTCGCATTTTGCATTTTGCATTATCCCGAAAGGAGCATCCTATGCCCCAAAACTACCAAACAAACCGTACAATAAACCGTACATATCGCCGCCCCACCCGAACCTGCCGTCCCTTGGGACTGTGTGACCCCCAATCCCTTCTCCCCTACGGCTGGTGTGAAAGCTGCGGCAAAGAGATCTACCAAACAGACCACAGCTTCTGCCCCCGCTGCCTGGTAAATGTTAAATTAAAAATTGAGAATTAAAAATTCTTAATTCCTTTGAAAGGAGTACCTCATGGCCGAACGAAGAATGTTCCATACCGGCGTCGTGGAGTCCGACGCATTTTTAGACCTGCCCTTAGCCGCCCAGGCGCTGTATTTCCATATCTGTATGCACGCCGATGACGACGGCTTCGTCAACGGCCCCAAGCAGATCACCCGGATGCTGGGAGCGACACCCGACGATCTCACCGCCCTCATTGAAACCGGTTTTCTTCTCTGGTTTGACGGCATCGCCGTGGTCAAGCATTGGCGGATGGCCAACAGCCTGAAAAACGACCGCTTCAAGACCCTGCGATATCCAAAGGCAGCAAAACAGCTGTACATACAGGAAAACAGGAGCTATACCCTCTCCCCGGAGAACAGTGAGCCCAATCTGTTTCTTATGCGCCAGGCAGAACTTGCCTCCCGAAAGCCGTCCGGAACACAACCGGATTCCACCCGGAATCCTAACCTAACCGAACCTAACCTAACCGAATCTAACCGAATCGAATCTAACCTAGCCGAGCCGAACCTAACCGGCGAAACGCCGGAGGATGCGGCGGCGGCAGAAGATAAAAATTTAGTTTATATGAAAGGCGCTCTTGGCAAGGGTGTGGTACTCTTAAGCCAGGAACAGATCTGTTCTTTATTGGATACCATGGGAATCGACAGCTTTGATTTCTATGTCAAAAAGCTGGCGGACTTTATTCTGAAGAACAACGCCCATATCAAAAACCATTACCAGACCATATTGAAATGGTGGGAGGAGGACAGCCAATGCTAGCAAAAGAAACCATCCGCCTGTTAAAGGAGTACCCGGTGCTCCGGGCAACGGCGGAGAATCTGCAAGAGCAGATCGCCTATAAAAAGGCCGCCGGGGCAGACCGGTTGGAGCTGGATGTTCTCTTAAAAAGGCTATCCGACACAAAATACATAAAAGACCAATTAGACCGGGGACTTTCCGCCCTGACAGAGGAAGAGCGGCTGATCCTCGAGCGGATGTACCTGCGCCCCGCAAAGGGAGGTACTATGGCGCTTTGCGAAGCATTGGAGGTAGAGCTTGCCACGGTCTACCGCCGCCGGAACAAAGCCATAGAGAAGCTGAGCCGCACAATCGCAAATGAACAATGACCAATGGACAATGGATAATGGACAATTTCCCCTGTCATTGCGAGGAGCGCAGCGAGTCGTATTGGTCACTTTCTTGCCGAAACAAGAAAGTGATGCCGCCGGCAGGCGCAAACAAAAATCCGGCAGAGCCAAACAGCCCTGCCGACTTTTCAAATTTCTTCCAAAAATACCACACCGGGCATCTCTCTGCCCATTTCGGTGATCACATCCGGGTGCATCCGTTTTCCCGACTTCAATGTGGCGATGTATGCCTTCGCCCCATGCTCAGACCCGGGCTCACGCTGGACATCCCGAATCTCCAGATTCTTATCCCGGACATGGCGCATAAAGTCTCCCAGAGAGGTATTCTCCTGCAGCTCGAAATAGACCTCCACAGCCCGCTGCTTCCGGTGGACCTTGTTATCCAGACCCTGCAGAAGGGTCATCACGAAAAACACGGCAGCGCCGCCGATGAGAGCGGCCTCATAAAAACCGATGCCCAGAGCAAGACCCACGCCTGCGGAAACCCACAGACCGGCGGCGGTGGTCAGACCCTTGATCTGACTGCGCCGGGTGACGATAATGGTGCCCGCGCCCAAAAAGCCGATGCCGCTGACCACCTGAGCGCCCATCCGCACCGGATCGCCCGAGCCGAACACCTGATAAATGTACTGGTTGGTGAGCATGACCATGCAAGCGCCCAAACAGACCACCATATAAGTCCGCATACCTGCCGCCCGATTTTTAAGACCCCGTTCCAGACCGATGAAACCGCCCACGATGACCGCCGCCACGATCCGCACAGCCACAGCCAATAAAGTCACTTCCCGAAGCACCATGATCCTCTCTCCCCTCAAATTTATAATGGTAGATTATACCCCCAAACGCCCCCAATGTCAATGGACAGCGGACAATTTCCCCCCTGTCATTCCGTAGGGACGATTCACAAATTGCCCACCCTGTTCCTTTTCGTCTACCACCCTTTCAAACGACGCGCAGCGGACGGGTGGGGTCCTTAGGGGAGGGCGTCTTGAGATCGGGGTAATACAAAACGACTGCTACCGCAGGAAAGAAAGATCGAACGCTCCAGCGCCTCCCCTAAGCCGACTTCTTAAGTGATGCCCCAAGAGCCAGAGCGACAGCGAAAGGCGATTGGTTGGCAGAACTTATGCAGCAAGCGCAGCGAGTCGTATTGGTTACTTTCTTGTTCGGGACAAGAAAGTAACGCTCCCCATACATTCTCTCTTAATATTCTGATCTTGCTAATAAAGCGCAAAAAAGAGCCTGCCATCCGGCAAGCTCTTTTTCTCACATATTCTCTTTGATAGCCGAGATCAGAATATCTCCCGCCACCACTCTGTCCTCTGCCGCAAACCCCTGGGCAAAGTTGTCCGAGTACAGCACCTGTGCGTTGGGCGGGAACTCCTCGTCCCCCTCCCAAACAAGGATCTGCATACAGTAACCGTCCACCAGTTCAAACTGGAAACCTGCATCTCCGTGATTTACGGGTATGCCCCCCAGCTTTTCCGCAGCCGCCTTAAATTTTGCAAGCCTTGTGCCGAAGGTAAACGCCGCCCGGGTGAGGACACGCCCGGTGTAGGGCTTAATGTACAATTCCCCCCAGGGCATTTCCCGGAAAGTCAGCCAATTCCCGGTAGAAACGACCTTCTTCGCCTCCAGCAAATACCGCAATAAAAATGTCTGCACCGGCAGTGCCGGCAGTGCCGGCTGACAATTCGCACCAACTCCGGGCAGTATTCGTTTTTGCCCTATCCTGTTGCGGTGCCCGACATCTGCCTGCGGTGACAAATCACCTTGGCATCTGTCGACCGCTGCCACTCGCTCAGCTCCCTTACTCTGCCACAGGCAGCGGTCGCATCGCTCCCC
>JAZNZT010000073.1:0-3838 GCA_045595075.1 Faecousia sp. | reverse complement strand
CCATGCGTACCCGTATCGACCGTCTGGCTCAGCTGCGCAAGATGGAAGAGGACGGCACCTTCGCTATTCTGCCCAAGAAGGAAGTCATCAAGCACCAGGGCGAGATCGAGAAGCTGGAGAAGTACCTGGGCGGCGTTAAGGAAATGAAGAAGATCCCCGCTGCTCTGTTTATCGTTGACCCCCGCAAGGAGCGCAATGCTATTGCTGAGGCTCGCAAGCTGAACATCCCCATCGTGGCTATCGTTGATACCAACTGCGATCCCGACGAGATCGATTACGTGATCCCCGGCAACGATGACGCTATCCGCGCCATCCGTCTGATCGCCGCCGCTATGGCAAGCGCTGCCATCGAGGGTCGTCAGGGTGAAGACGCCGCTGTCGAGGCTCAGGCTGTTGAGGCTGAGGCTGAGGTCGAGGCTCCCGCTGCTGAGTAATTCATTATATAATGATATGGCGCTTAGGCTTAAGCGCCAGCTACCAATGATAATAGGAGGAAATTCAAAATGGCATTTACTGCTCTGGATGTTAAGAAGCTCCGTGAGATGACCAACGTCGGCATGATGGACTGCAAGGCTGCTCTGGCTGCTACCGACGGTGATATGGACAAGGCTGTTGACTGGCTCCGGGAGAAGGGCCTGGCTAAGGCTGCCAAGAAGGCAGACCGCATCGCTGCTGAGGGCGTTGCTCTGGCTACTGTTGTGAACGGCGTAGGCGTTGTGATCGAGGTCAACTCCGAGACTGACTTTGCTGCAAAGACCGACGCTTTCCAGGATCTGGTGAAGAACCTGGCTACTGTCGTTGCTACCGATGCTCCCGCGGATGTGGAAGCTCTGAAGGCTTGCAAGTACCCCGGCTCCGACCTGACTGTTACTGAGATCCTGCAGGAGAAGGTCATGTCCATCGGTGAGAACATGCAGATCCGTCGCTTCGACCGTTTTGCTACCGGCACTTCCGTTGCTTACGTCCACATGGGCGGCAGCCACGGCGTTTTGGTCAACCTGGAGGCTGACGTGGACGCTACCGAGGTCGGTAAGAACGTTGCTATGCAGATCGCTGCTATGAACCCCGCTTACTGGGATAAGTCCCTGGTTCCCCAGGCTGACGTGGACAAGGAGCTGGCTGTTCAGGTTGCTATGATGGACAACGATCCCAAGATGGCTTCTAAGCCCGCTGCTGTTAAGGAGAAGATTGCTGCCGGTAAGATCAACGCCTTCTTCAAGGAGCGTTGCCTGCTGCAGCAGGACTTCGTCCGTTCTGACCTCTTCAAGGGCGACGTTGCCGGCTATATTGCTGACGCTGCCAAGAAGCTGGGCGGTTCTATCAAGTTTGTTGACGCTATTCACTACATTAAGGGTGAGGGCATCGAGAAGAAGGAAGAGAACTTCGCTGCTGAGGTTGCCGCACAGATCGCTGGCGCAAAATAATCAAAACCAAAATCCCCGACTTTTCAGTCGGGGATTTTTTTGCGAAAACCTTTCGGGTTTCCCAAAAGGCGGCTTCAAAAAATGCTGCTGCGGCTTACTATATATCAGTATACCAGTTGTTGTTTTCCGGTTTGGGAAGGTTGCGGAATTCTTTGACGAGATATTCACAGAACTCCCATACCGGGGGCTCCAGCCATCTATCATATAGAATACACATATACAACGCCTGATGCCAGTTTTCCAGAGGGACAAACACCACGTCGTCCCGCTCCTGGACGCAGCTTTGGGGCATAAGGCAAAAACCAAATCCAGCGCCCACCATGCTCAATGCGGTCTGAGCGGTGTTCACGGAGCAGACATTCTTTTCCTCAATGCCGGCGGCCCATTGCTCAAACATATGGTCCATATTATAATGAAAGGCTACCTGGGGTTGCCCTTGAAGATCTTGATAATGTAGCCTTTTTTTTGTGGCTTGGGGATGGTTTGCGGGGAGGGCTACAAAGAAATTTTGTTCGCACAGCTTGCGGAAGTGCAGGCTTCGGTCGCGGTTGGTAGTGTCCACCAAGGCCATATCCAGTTTTTCCCGGCGCACCATATCCATCAAAATGTCAGCAGAGCTTTCGGTGATTTGAAAGCGAATACGGGGATTCCGGCGGCAGCAATTTGTGACTGCCTCGGCAACCAACACATCCACGGCACCGGAGACCAGACCCAGGCGAATGACGATGGGGCCGCTGGTTTTGCTTTCGTGGAGGGTTTGAGATGCCTGGTGAAGCTGCTGCAGCGCTGCATCCACCTGCTCCCGGTAGTATCGACCCTCTTCTGTCAGCCGGATATTCCGGCCTACCTTTTCAAAAAGCTTCACACTGCCCAGCTCGTCCTCCAGGCTGTGAATTGCACTGCTCAAGGAGGGCTGGGAAATGCCCAGCCGGGCAGCGGCTAAGGTATAGTGCTCTGTTTCTGCCAGAACGGAGAAATATCGCAGATAGTTGTAGTTCATAGTGCCACCTCGGAATCTATAGATAGAAACTATAGATAAAATATCATAACCATATTGGTTTTTGCAAGTAAAATTTGTATAATTTCCTTGTCTTAAGAAAAAACATCAAATATACCCCTTGTGGGTCGTATATTATGGAGATAAAACCATGCAATTTACTTACAAGGGCCTGAAGGCCGAATTAGCAAAACATATCATCACCGACGAGGAAGTCGATAAACAGATTGAGCGTATCCGGCAGCAGAATCCCCGAATCGCTGTTGTGGAAGACCGTCCCGCTCAGCTGGGCGACGAGATCGTGCTGGATTACGCAGGCTTCTGCGACGGCGATCAGTTCCCTGGCGGCACGGCTATGGATCAGACCCTGGTGCTGGGAAGCGGTATGTTTATCCCCGGCTTTGAAGAGCAGCTCGTGGATAAAGTTCCCGGCGAGGAAGTGGTGGTAAACGTCACTTTCCCCAAGGGATATCACGCAGAGGAGCTTGCCGGCAAGCCTGCCCAGTTCCACTGCACCATTAAGCAGATCCGGCTGAAGACTCAGTACGAGCTGGACGATACCTTTGCCAAGGAGGTCGGTCAGTGCGACACCCTGGAGCAAATGCGCCAAAAGCTGAAGGACAGCCTGCAGGCTTACTCCGATGAGCGGGGCGAGATGGATCTGCAGGATCAGCTGCTGCGGCAGGCAGCCGCGACCCTGGAGCTCCCCATCACCGACAAGATGATGGAGGATGCCATGGATGAGCAGGTACAGATCCTGGAGGCACAGCTTGCCCAGCAGGGTCTTACTTTGGATATGTACTGCAGCTTTATGAGCACCACAAAAGAGGAGATCCGTCAGGAGAGCAAGCCTGTTGCAGAGGCAGCAATCCGATGCAGAGCGGCTGTGGATGAGATCGTGGCTCTTGAGAATCTGCAGGCAGAACCCGACGAGATCGCCCAGGCGCTGGCTGTGGTGTGCCGTCAGAACAATCTGACCATGGAGCAGATGAAGGAGCATTATGATGCCGCTTTGGAGCAGGCAATTATCAACAGTGTACTCACCGGCAAGGTCATGCGTCTTATCCGGGACGCAGCTGATGTTGCGGAGGTATAAATAAACATATCAACATTGTGCCGCAAAGCGGCACCGAAAAACAAGGAGGAAACATACTATGGCAATCGTTTATGACGAGAATGGCAAGTACGTGGACGAGAAGGGTCTTGTAAAACTGGATCCTACCAAGTTTGCTGACTGGCAGATCGCGGAAGAGGCTGAAAAGACTCTGCCTTCCGTGGACTTCTTCCGCCAGAAGCTGGGCCTGCTGGAAGAGGAGATCATCCCCTACGGTAAGACCCCCAAGATCGACTTCATCAAGGTTATGAACCGTCTGAAGGATAAGCCCGACGGCAAGTTCATTGAAGTCACCGCTGTTAC
>JAZNZT010000072.1:0-52768 GCA_045595075.1 Faecousia sp. | reverse complement strand
CCAAATTCCTTTTTACAATAGATAACTTTTCTTCTTTACTGCGTACAACGTATTTTCCTGCCATAGTTCTACCTTCAACTCTATAATAGCATAAAAATAATGGTAGGCACTTTCGTGTCTACCATTATTTTATCACTTCAGTCTTTCGACTTGGGGCTTTACTTAGCTTATTCAAAGAACATAGTGCCGAAGAATTGAGGACAGTGGAAACAAGGCTCCGGAAGATCGATAGGATTCCACGCAAGATAATGCTCCTGCACAGTTAGATCACCGCATTTATAGCAGTTGGCGCGAATGGAATTGCCGGAAACAGGTGCGTATTCCGGGAAGAACTGGCGGACAAAGCTGTGAGGAATGTTGTATTCAACAAACCAGCCGTCCCCGGTGCGCTCTGCTTTGGGGGAGAAGGGGTTTACTTCTGGAACCAGTCGCACATTGCTTGGAAAATCGTAACCCATGCCCAGCCACATGCACAGATTGAGGTTAAATTCAATGTTGAAGTACCGGTTATCACCGGGAATAGGGGAGAAGAAAAACTCCAGACAGCTATCCTGGCAAGGCTCGTCCAAAACTTGGGTGTTTTCAGCCCGAATATCAGGCTCAACAGCCTGCAAACGCACATACATAGCGCTATCATCATAGCAGATCTGCGCCTTTGCGGAAATAGGAACTTCCGGGGACCACAGCAGGTTGTCAATGGAAAGCGTGGGGACGTTCTCCCAACAGAAATCTTCCGCTTTGCGGGTAATAGTGTAGGTTTTCATTGGAGACCTCCGATAGATGTTATTACATGTATCGTAGCATATTTTTACAGGAAAGGCAAGGGATAATAGGAAGGGAAAAACAGATCCGCCAAGTATTGACGAAGTATAGGTTTTCAATATAATTTTAAGCGTAAAGAAGCGGGCTTAACCCGTGCTTTTCTGTATCATGTAATTACGGGATCATACAAAGGAGGATACATATGAACACGTTGAAGGCTGGCTTTAGCCGTGTAAATATCACACCTGCAATGGGGATTGCCCTTGCCGGATATTTTGTTGTCCGTAAGGCAGAGAAAGTGCTTGATGAACTGGAGATCAATACCATTGCGTTGGAGGCAGGCGGCGAAAAGGTCGTCTTTTTAAGTATTGACAGCTGCGTTTCCAATACTGCCACCTTTGACGAACTCCGGGGTTATATCAGCGAAATCACTGGACTCCCACTGGCAGCGATTTTTGTCTCCCTGACCCATACCCACACCGCGCCGATTTTGAAGGTTGATAACGAGAATGGTATGGTTCAGGAGTATATTCAGCTTGTGAAATGTAAGCTTGCCGATGCTGCCCGATTTGCGTTAGCTGACCTGAAGCCTGCCAAAATGGGTTGGGCTGTGGGCAACGCGCCTAAAGTGGCGTTTGTTCGTAGATTCCGCATGAAGGACGGCAAGATCCGCACCAACCCCGGCGTGGGCAACCCGGATGTTTTGGAGCCTATCGGACAGGTTGACGAGCGTGTCAATGTTCTGCGTTTTGATCAGGAGGATGGAAATAGTCTTGTCCTTGTGAACTTCGGTAATCACCCCGATACGGTTGGCGGCTGTGTTATCTCTGCCGACTGGCCCGGCTTCCTCCGCCGCAGAGTGGAAAAGGCACTGGACAACACCCGTTGTATGTTCATAAACGGAGCGGAAGGCGATGTCAACCATGTGAATGTCAATGCAAAGGGCGGCGATTATAACGATCTTGCCCCTGATTTTGACGATGTTGCCCGTGGTTACGGACATGCCCGTCATATGGGCAATGTAATGGCAGGCGCTGTGCTCCAGGTGTTCGATAAGGTGAATTATCAGGATGTGGACTCCATTCGCTATCTTTACAAGAAGGTGGACGCTCCTTCCAATATGCCCAAGCCTGAGGATATGGAGCTCGCTCATCGTTATAATGACTTGCATGTTGCAGGTAAGGACAGCGAGATCCCCTTCAAGGGTATGGAACTGTCTACAGTTGTTGCTGAGGCAGGGCGTATGGTTCGCATGGAGAATGGACCTGAGAGTTTCCCGCTGAATCTTTATGGCGTAGCCGTTGGAAATGTTGGTCTCATCTCTATCCCCGGTGAAGGCTTTACCGGTATTGGCAGGGGACTGAAGGAAGCAGAAGGCTATGATGTGGTACTGCCTCTTGGCCTTACCAATGACGGCATCGGCTATTTCCCAATGCAGGAGGCCTATGACGAGGGCGGTTACGAGGCGAGAAGCTCCAACTTCAAAGCGGGCATTGCGGAACTGATCATTGATGAGGGCAAGAAGGTCCTTGCCGAGCTTCGTAAGTAAAAGGGGGAAAATCCATGATCGCTATAAAAAATGCGACCCTGGTCATGCGTGACCATTTGATCCCAAATGCGGTCCTTTTGATCGAGGATGACAAGATCGTCGATTTTGGTCCTATGCGGAAACTTGACATTCCTGAAGGCTGCGAAGTTGTAGACGCTAAGGGTTTGTATGTAGGTCCCGGCTTTGTGGATATTCACACCCATTCTGACGGAAAAGTATTCTTCTACGATGACCCCACTGCTGTGGGACATCATTTGCGCCACGGCTCTACTACCGTTCTTGCTGCGCTGTATTTCAGCATGACCACAGAGGAATTTGTGGACGCCATGAATAAGCTGCGGGAGGCTATGAATAACCCTGCCTGCAAGAACTTAGCCGGTCTTTATATGGAAGGCCCTTATATGAATCCCAAATTCGGCTGTGATCGGGAGCATAATCCCTGGAATGGACCTGTGGACAAGGCAAAATATCAGCCCATTATTGATGCAGGCTGGGATATCGTTAAGGTTTGGGGACTTGCTCCCGAACGGGAGAATGTTCTGGACTTTGTGCTGGATGTAAAGGCAAAGAACCCCAACGCGGTGTTCTCTGTTGCACACTCTGAGGCATCTCCCCAGCAGGTGGAGGCACTGATTCCCTACGGACTTCGTATCGGAACGCATCACACCAACGCCACCGGCGACCGCATCTTGTATCCGGAAGTCCGGGGCATGTGTGTTGACGAAGCTGTCAATTACAACCGTGAGATTTACGCAGAGCAGATTTGTGATAGTATGGGCATCCATGTGGATCCCTATATGCTCCGCCTTGTACGGAAGATCAAGGGTGATGACCGGATCATTTTGATCTCCGATGCCTACGCCTGCGACGGCCCGATCCCTCCCGGATACGATGGGGTAGAGGACATCAACTTTGACTGGGAAGGGGAGATTGCCGGCTCTAAGCTGACCTTGGATATTGCATGCCGCAATATGATGGTCCATACCGGCGCTTCCATTGTGGACGTATTCCGTTTCGCTTCTTTGAATCCTGCAAGAGCTGTGGGCTTTAATGACCGCGGTGAGATTGCAAAGGGACTTCGTGCGGACCTGGTGATCTGCGATCATCAGATGAATATAAAATCCGTAATTCTGAAAAGAGAATTTACCAAATGAAAGACTTTATCGTCGATCCCGCAACCAAATTTGACTTCCAGCCTCATGATTTCGTGCCCTTCAAGGACAAGGAAGTCTGTGAGCGCGTTCGCAAGATGAGCGGCAAGGAGCTGGAGAATCGTGAGCCTTGGTGGCATCTTGAGTTCCAGGTCAAGGTCATGATGAATCCTCATCCTGTCCTGATCGCTACTCTGTTCTCCCGTCTGAAGGCTGCTTCCGAAGCAGGCAAGACCTTCACTATGATCCTGGGTAACCCCGAGCCCGATACTTACATCCCTCTGGCTCAGCTGATCAACTACTTCCAGGTCGACTGTTCCAAGGTCCATCTGTTTGCAGAGGACGAATGGGCTGACCAGGACGGCAACATTGCTCCCATCACCTATGAGGCAGGTTTTGCGCACTCCATGATCAAGTATCTGTACTATCAGATCGATCCTAAGCTGCGTATGCCCATGGAGAATGTTCATTTCCCCACCAACGCAAACATTAAGGACTACTCCAAGATCATCAACGACATCTCCGAGGGTGGCGCTGATATCGCTTCCACTTCTCCCGGTTGGGCAGGCCACATGGCATTCGTGGACCCCATCCCTGAGTTCATCGGCAGCGGCGACATCGAAGAGTGGCTGAATCAGCCTGCTCAGATCGTCAAGCTGCATCCCATGACCATCATGCAGAACTCCATGAACGGTACTTTCGGTCAGTCCGGCGACATCGCAAATGTTCCTCCCTGCGCCGCTACCATCGGACCTCTGGATGTTATGCGTGCTAAGGAGCGTATCGAAGTCCATGCACTGGCTACCTGCGGTACTTTCTCCCCCTGGCAGAGAATGACCTCCCGTTTGTGCACCCACGGACCCATCACTCCTTACCTGCCTTCCACCATGCTGCAGACCAAGAAGACTCAGGTCTACATCAGCGAAGAGCTGGCTGCTCCCTTCGAGTGCTGGGAGAAGGTCGGCTACTAATTCTCCTTTTTCAACTAAATTTGCCCGGGAACCTTTCGGTCCCCGGTCTTTTTATATTTGGCAAGATTTGCAAGACAAAGAGCAATATTTGTAAGTTTTTAAGCTGTTTAATGGTGGACATTGCAAATAGTTTGTGTTATAATCCTATTATCAATATGTTAGTGGAGGTACGTGGAGCTTCACAGCCTCTTCTGAAGACAATCCTATCTAAATTACCATGGAGGAATTGTAAACTATGAAGCTTAACTATGAAGGCCTGCAGGACAAGGCTGGCTGGGCAGCAGCCGGTGTAAATCTGCCCCAGTATGACTGGAAAGAAATGTGCGCTGAGACCGAGAAGAACCCCACTTGGGTACACTTCGGTGCAGGTAACATCTTCCGCGGCTTTGTTGCAAAGCTGCAGCATGACCTGCTGAATAAGGGCCTTGTAAAGGGCGGTATTGTCGCTGCCGACACCTTTGACTTTGACAATATCAACATGATCTACCGTCCCTATGACTCCATGACCATGCTGGTTCTGCTGATGCCCGACGGCTCTATGAAGAAGGAAGTTGTTGCTTCCATTTCTCAGGGTCTGTGCGCAGGCAACGCCTATCCCGAGGATCTGGCTGAGCTGAACAAGATTTTCCGTAACCCCAGCCTGCAGATGGTTTCTTTCACCATCACCGAGAAGGGTTATGCGTTGAAGAACATTCAGGATCAGTTCTTCCCCTTTGTGGAAGCTGATTTTGTCAACGGTCCTGCCAACTGCTCTCACGCAATGAGCCGTGTTGCCGCTCTGCTGCTGGAACGCTACAATGCCTGCAAGGCACCTTTGGCTGTTGTTTCTATGGACAACTGCTCTCACAACGGCGAAAAGCTTCGCTCCTCCGTCATGACAGTTGTTGAGAAGTGGCATGCAAATGGTTTTGTTTCCGATGATTTCGTGGCATGGGTCAGCGACGAGAAGAACATTTCCTTCCCCTGGTCCATGATCGACAAGATCACCCCCCGTCCCGCTAAGGTTGTTGAAGAGGCTCTGGAGGCCGCTGGTATCGAGGCTATGGCACCTCAGATCACGCCCAAGAATACTTTCGTTGCTCCTTTTGTTAACGCAGAAGAGCCCCAGTACCTGGTTGTCGAGGATCGCTTCCCCAACGGTCGTCCTCCTCTGGAGAAGGCTGGCGTGTTCATGACCGACCGGGATACTGTTAACAACACTGAGAAGATGAAGGTTACTACCTGCCTGAACCCCCTGCACACCTGTCTGGCAGTTTACGGCTGCATGCTGGGTTACGATCTCATCGCTGATGAGATGAAGGATCCTCAGTTGAAGGCTTTGATCACCAAGGTGGGCTATGAGGAAGGTCTGCCTGTTGTGGTGGATCCCAAGATCCTGTCTCCCAAGTCCTTTATCGATGAGGTTATGGAGAAGCGTCTGCCCAACCCCTTCGTTCCCGATACTCCCCAGCGTATCGCTACCGATACCAGCCAGAAGGTTGCTATCCGCTTCGGCGAGACCATCAAGAGCTATATCGCTCATGAGGATCTGAATGTCACCGATCTGACCTATGTTCCTTTGGCAATCGCCGGCTGGCTGCGTTATCTGCTGGCTGTAGATGACAATGGTAATGCTTTCGAGTGCAGCTCCGATCCCATGCTGGAGACCCTGCAGAATCAGCTGTCCGGTGTGAAGCTGGGCGATCCTGCTTCCGCACAGGGCAAGCTGGAAGCAATCTTGACCAACGATACTTTGTTCGGCACCGATCTGGTCAAGTGCGGCCTCAGCGGCAAGATCGAAACAATGTTCGCTGAGATGCTGGCTGGCCCCGGCGCAGTCCGCGCAACTCTTATCAAGTACCTGGGCTAATAAATGAAAATGATCCGGCACCTGCTTACCGCAGGTGCCGGATTTATATATTGATTTATACTTCAGAAAGCAGGCATTCTTTTTCGTATGCTTCGATAAGCTTTTCCTTCAGACCGGGAACATAAACTTTTTCTTCGGTACGAACCTTTTCGTCGTCTGTAAAGTCGGTAATGGGGATGTTTCTGTAAATATTGTGAATCAGCTTGATATGGGGCAATGCAGTTTTTACTGTGCAGACCGGGGTAGTGCCCTTCTTAATGACATCCAGACAGTGGAGAATCTTGTGAGCATACTGATTATCAGAGGGGTTGCCATACTCCTTAACAGTTCCGTCCTTGAAAGTAGCCGTTACAATTCCGTCAATGATAGTTACGGTTGCGTTTTCAAATGTGTGCTGTGCTTTGTTCACAGCGCCAATCTCGTTGGCGTGGGAGGAGGCAAAGTAAACAGGGATATTTCCGCGTACAGTCATTTTAAGCGTACATGTATCAAAATTAGTGATGTCATTTGCTCTGTAACATTCACCGGCAACCAGTGTAGGCTCAGCAGTAACATCCAACTCTTCGCCAAGAAGGAACAGCATTTCCTGCACATAATGGGCACAGGCGTTGGAGGCAGGGGAGTCCAAGATCATACGGCCATCCTTAGTATATACCTGACCGGCATAGCCGCCGCCACGGGAGTAATATACGAGGGCTCTTGCGCTGGCGGAAAGGAATTTTGTGGAGACAGGTTTGCCGAGAACACCAGCCAGAATATCCTTTTTTAAGGCGAGAATGGCATCAGAGAAGCAACGCTGATAGCCAATGGCAATAAATTTACCTGTATCCTTCTCCGCCTGAATCATTGCCTCGACTTCCTCAACAGTGGGAGCGGCAGGCTTTTCGCAAAGAACATGAGAGCCATGCTCTACGCAGTAAATGCTCTGTTCTTTGTGCAGGAAAGCGGGGGTGGAGATCAACACCAGATCGGCGGTGTGTTCTGCATAAAAGGCATCCAGGGTCTTATAGTGAGGAATGCCGGCGGCTTCAAGCTCTTCCTGCATAGGGAAGGCAGATCTTGTAACGATGCCTTCAAAGGTTATCGTGCCCTCTTTATGTAAATTATAGAGAGGTTCTAGAAACCGGGCACCGTAGCCGTTAGCACCGACCAGTAACATTTTCATGGTTGTCATCTATCCTTTCAGTATTTATAGATGCTTTAATCTTACTGTAAATTCAAGGGTTTGTCAATTGTCATCTACCCAAAATAAGCCGATTATATAATTTATGTATTCCGAATTTCCAGCAAAGGATCATTCCTACGACAGCGCCGACTCCCGCCTGTAAGATCTGATACGGCAGTTTGAGAATGGCGTATTCCGGCGTGCTGTAAATGAATGCTCTTCCAAGAGAATAGCCAACTACCATGATCAACGCACCAATGGTCACGCCAATTCCGGAAGAGATTACCGGGTGCTTCTTCATGATATAGTGAGAAAACAGTGAGATCACTACGGCCTGTAAACCGTGGGTAATAAGGGATACAAACATGGGAAGGGGATAGAAAAACAGATCTCCCAGGAATGCACCTACACCACCCACCATGAAGGCTGCAAGGGGATCAAGAATAATCGATGCTGTGCATATGATAATGTCATTCATATACAAATGACCGCCGGGAACCGGAACTCCGAAAGAACTCATTGCTACATTCAGAGCCATAAATAGCGCGGTTGTACATAACCATACAGTGGTTCTTTTGTTTGATTTTTGTTCTCTCCTTTTACAAATCTCCTGTTGATTGTTTTATGAATACAGTATATAATAATTCTGACCATATAAAAATAGTCAGAAAAGGAGAAAATTACATAACCAGATGAAGTATGTCATAAATAGATCTGAAAATACGCCAGCTTATTTACAGCTTTATAAGATGGTACGGGAGGATATTGTAAATCAGATATATCCGTATAATACGAAGCTTCCTTCTAAACGGGTGATGTCAGAAGAATTAAGCGTTAGTACGATAACGATTGAACATGCGTATGCTTTGCTCTGCGAAGAAGGTTACATAGAGGCAAGGGAAAGAAGCGGATACATTGTGATATTTCGCGGAGACGATGGGTTTGTATCTTCCTCGAAGGCTGGACAGCATCATATAATTCCGATGACACACCATACAGCGATGGCAACGGATTTTCCCTTTTCTGTTCTAGCTAAGACAATGCGT
Source organism: Faecousia sp. (assembly GCA_045595075.1). Taxonomy (GTDB): domain Bacteria; phylum Bacillota; class Clostridia; order Oscillospirales; family Oscillospiraceae; genus Faecousia. The sequence goes on along the minus strand of JAZNZT010000072.1, from coordinate 44,275 downwards.
TTCGTGATAAGCAATATGGGGGAGTCTATCCTGAGCCGTTCTCCAAATCAGGGAACGATCGAACTTAGGGAGTCGATACAGAAATATCTTGCCCGAAGCCGGGGTATCACAGCCGGCATTGATCAGATCGTTATTGGGTCGGGGTCGGAATATTTGTACAGCTTAATCGTCGAACTGCTTGGAAGAAACAAAACATATGCAATCGAAGCTCCCTCATATAAAAAGATCGAGCAGGTCTATTGTGCGTCTGATGTCCGGCTTGAAAAGCTTTCTCTCGGCCTTGACGGCATTGACAGTTTGTCGCTTCGTGATTGCAAGGCGGATGTTTTACATATTTCTCCATACAGAAGCTATCCTAGTGGCGTCACAGCCTCCGCATCCAAACGTCACGAATATTTACGCTGGGCAGCGCAAGGGGGGAGATTTATAATAGAAGACGATTTCGAATCGGAGTTTTCTCTTTCCAAAAAAGCAGAGGAAACATTATTCTCTCATACCTCTGAAAATAATGTTATTTACATGAACACTTTTTCGATGACGGTTTCTCCTTCCTTACGTGTTGGATATATGGTGCTGCCTGAGCACCTGGTAAATACATTTCAGGAGAAACTCGGTTTTTACTCCTGTACCGTCCCGACCTATATTCAGTTCTTACTATCTGAGCTAATTTCTAATGGTGATTTTGAAAGGCATATCAACCGTGTCAGAAGGGCGAAACGAAAAGAGAATGCTGCAAGAAGACAATGACCTCTTTCGATAGGGGAATGTAAGATTAAAGTTCGATTTAATGGAAAAACCGACTTGTTACAACAAGTCGGTTTTTCCGGTTACTATGAAGCATTTAGATGCGATGAAAGAACAAATTCAGTATAAAAATGTTGAAATCAATCAAAATCAAATACCTGTTTGAGCAAGGGTTGTGCGCCGGTCACGGGATCTTTTTCCATTATAAGTATATCAGCCATATACGCATCCCATTTTTTAACGATGGGACTATCCGCTTGCGTTTTTGCAGCAAAATCAATTCCTTTATCACATTCGTAATATCCAAATAGCTCATTGCCCACATTCCAAATAGAATAATTCCGTATTCCTGCTTCGTGTAAGATTTGCTTCATTTCTTGGGGTAAATTTTCATGGCGGCGAATGTATTCTTCAAGACAACCATCCTTGACTGTTGCTTTCCATGCATATTTTTCCAAAATTTATCCTCCTTCTTAAATGCCATCTTAATATTTTAAATAAAATTGCATATGCGATAGCACAGCAGCACCGTAGATACCGCGGAACCGGAGGGCTGTAGTCATTCAATGTTCTCCGGAACGGTGAAAAGCTTTGCGTTTGTAAGTATTTTATATGATTTATTTTATCATAATTTATAATGTAAATTAAGGCGCTTCGGCCGATAGGTTTTTTGCGACATATAATAGCGAGAACTTAACGTTGCGGAGCAATATTTCTCCCACCCGTAAGGGTGGATATGGTTAAAAAACCGTCGACTGTTGTCGACGGTATTTTCTGGCTGTTACGAAGCCACTTTGTTTTAGTACTTATCTGCCTCTATATTCTCGCTTTAAGACCTCCGCCATATTTTCCGGCGATTCCTGACAACCACCTGCAAGCCACAATTTAATAATGGCATTAAGACCATTTCTGAAAAATTCAATATGATATTTGATGTTACTATCAATATGTTCTTTTTCGGCTCGTTTTGTATCATATATCGAAACAAGGTGTTTGTCGTCATAACACAGCTTGAAATAAGTTTTGTAAAAAATTTGATTTTCCTTTATATGCCGAAACATCTTTAAGGCACCTGTGCGCTCATTGAAATAATCGTAATCTGCAAACAGATTGCTGAAATCCTTTTCAAGTTTTTCTCTTGTTTTATCGGCAAGATCAAATATATCAATATAATGTGCATAGAAGGTACTGCGATTCAATTCAGTTGTTTTAATAATATCTGAAACGGTAATTTCTTTGATCTCACGGGTTTGCAGTAGTTCTATAAATGCTTTTTCGATTTTCTCTTGTGACTCTCTGCGCCGTTTATTGTTTTTTACGTTCATAACAATTCTCCATTATTTCAACACTATTGACCAAGCTGATGATCGCAGCTTCTTTTATTCCGACACTTGTTGTTTAATTGTTGGTTGTTTTGCTTTAACAAAAACATTATACTATATTTGCAATAAAAACACAAGTGTCGGTTTAATGAAAGGAGATTTCAAAATGAAAAAGAGTAGTTTTGTGGCATTGATATTAGGAACTGTGAGTGGGGTGATTTTCGCCCTCAGCATGTGTATGGCGCTTTTGCCTGAATGGGATGCCTTTACAGAAGGTGTCATTTTTGGCGCTGTTGGTATGGTACTCGGCATTGTCACGACACTTATCTGGTGCAAAATGGAAAACAAAAAGCTGCCGAAGATAAATGGAAAAAATGTATTCCGTATCATATATGCTATTGTTGCTGCTTTAGTGCTTGGCGTAGGGATGTGTATGTGTCTTGTATGGCAGCAAATCATTTGGGGAACACTTGTCGGTTTGCTTGGTATCATTATGCTGATTGCTCTCATACCGATGATTAAAGGTATCAAATGAAAGCGTTGAAGATTGTAAAAAACCATTATACAAGTCTTGCGTTTAATGTTGCTTATGCACTCGGCAACTGTATTATGGGTTTTCTCATACATTCATGGTGGTTTATTACAGTAGGTGCGTATTATACCGTGCTTGCAATCACAAGGTTTTCTGTGTTGATAGTTAAACGAAAAGCAAGTGGTAATTATGATATTGAGCTTTTTGCACGGCGCATTACTGGGATCTTGTTAGTGGTACTTTCGTTCTGCATAGTGGGTGTAAATATTATGTCCGCTGTTAAAGATAGAGGCACCGCCTTTCACGAAATTGTAATGATCACTATTGCCACATATACATTCACTAAAATCATTATTTCAATTATCGGTATGGTGAAAGCAAAACGTTCTGCTTCGCCGGTATTAAAGACACTCCGTAATATCTCGCTGGCTGATGCGTGTGTTTCTATTTACACAATGCAAAGATCAATGCTCGTTTCTTTTCCTGGAATGAAAGCGGCGGACATCCTATTATTAAACATTTTTACGGGAACAGCAGTATGGGTTGTTGTACTACTTCTCGGAATTAATCTGATTGGAGGGAAATACACAGATATGGCTAAATCAAAAATTGTAAAGGCAAATGAAAAAATCGCCAAAGCAGTAACCGGTGGTTACAAGAAAATCGAAAAAGGTGTTGTAGATGGGTACAAAAAAATCGAGAAAGGTGTTGTTGGCGGTTATACTAAAATCGAAGATAAGTTTGTAGATGCTTACCTCATAAAAGACGGTGAAACCGTTGAAGAAGCAAAAGAAAGATTGAAGGGGAATAATAAATAGAAAAAAGGGCAGACATGGCAAAATAAATTTGCTAAATCTGCCGTTTGTTTTTGGTTCGACGGTTCGAATCCACATCAAAGCAAAAAAGAGACACACCGGAAAGTGTGTCTCTTTTTTGGTGGGGGATGGTGGATTCGAACCACCGAAGGCATAGCCAGCAGATTTACAGTCTGTCCCCTTTGGCCACTCGGGAAATCCCCCATATATGATTCTGCCGTCTGCTTGGAGCCGGTAGACGGACTCGAACCCCCGACCTACTGATTACAAATCAGTTGCTCTACCAACTGAGCTATACCGGCGGCTCAAACAGAACATGCTTATTATAGCGATGCACACACCAATTGTCAAGTGTTTTTTCTACATTTTTGGGCTTCTAGCAGGATAAAAATTTTAGTGTTCATTGACAAGGGGAGGTGGGATAAAGTACAATAAATCCAATGGAGGTGTTACTATGGGTTTTTTAGAAATCGCGCAAACAAGACAGTCCTGCCGCAGCTATGACGAGCAGCGTCCCGTGGAGCAGGAGAAGCTGGATGCTGTTTTGGAGGCAGCCCGGCTTGCGCCCTCTGCCTGCAACGGTCAGCCGTACCATATAACGGTATGTCGGGGGGATAAGGCGAAGGAAGCGGCTGAGGCAACCATGGGGATGGGAATGAATAAATTTGCGACCCAGGCACCGGTGGTAATCGTTATCTCAGAAATGCCCTACGTGAAATCCGCCGCTGTGGGGGCGAAGGTTAAGAAAAATGATTATCGATCCATCGATATTGGAATCGTCACCGCATATCTCACGGCTGAGGCTACCGCGCAGGGACTCAGCACCTGTATCTTGGGGTGGCTGGACGATGAGAAACTACGTAAGATCTGCGGCGTGGAGCATCCCGTCAGACTTGTAATTACCCTTGGATATGCAAAGGATACAGATGTTTTGCGTACAAAAAAGAGAAAAGACATTCGTGAATTGACGACCGTTCTTTGAATAAAACAGCAAGCCTGCAGGCTTGCTGTTTTTCTTGGCAGGATTTGGACTGTTCTCATAAACACCCATATATGTTATAATTTAAATGCATATATGCCGAATTTAACATTAAGAGGTGACCAATGAAAAGAACAGTTTGTTTGATTTTATCTTTGATGATCTTGTTTAGTACAGTGTTTACGCCCTTGCAGGCAAAGGCAGCAACGTCCACATCCAGGGCAGGCATTGTAGCAACATCTTCCGGAAGTTTGAATGTCAGGTCAGGCATGTCCACAGGATCGTCAGTTGTATCAATCTTGAAAAAGGGGAGCTATGTTACCTTGCTCTCACAGAGCGGTTCTTGGTGGCGCGTAGAATACGGCAAAGGGCAGTATGGTTATTGTCATGCCGGTTATATTTCTGCTGTATCCGCGGACACAGCAACGGTAGCAACCAAGACCGGCAGTCTGAATGTCCGAAGTGGCGGTGGCACATCTTATTCCGTAATCGGAAGTCTGTCAAAAGGGGAGACGGTGGTCGTTCTGACCACTTCCGGCGGCTGGAGTAAAATACTATTTCACGGAACAAGAATAGGATACGTAAGCACCCAATATCTCTCTTCTTCATCTTTGTCCGGTAACACTTCTGTGTACCTGAATGTTCCAAGCTTTAAGCAGACGGACAGTCGTTGGGCAAATGTACAGATCGGATCTTCCGGGAAGACCATGGCAAAGATCGGTTGCGCCACAACAGCTATTGCAATGATGGAATCCTACCGCACAGGAACAACGATCTATCCTAATGCTATGGCCAAAAAGCTTACCTATACGGCTTCCGGAAGCGTCTACTGGCCTTCCCATTTTAAGCCGGTAACGGACAGCACAGGATATCTTTCCCGGATTTACAGTTTATTAAAGCAGGGGAAGCCTGTAATGCTGGGAGCTAAAAATGCCTACGGCTCTCAGCATTGGGTAGTGATCACCGGTTTTGCCGGCGGGAGCTTGACCGCTAATAACCTTATTATCAACGACCCCGGCTCTAATAGCCGCACCACACTGCAACAATTCTTGAACGCATACCCGAACTTTTACAAGTACTTTTATTATTGATACCGTGGCATTGACAAAAAGGGTCGTTGGCATTACAATAAACCCATTGAATTTACATTAGAGGTGATTCTTATGGATCAGAAACTTTGCGCGGAAACACTGTGCATTCAAGCCGGTTACAGTCCTGCCAGCGGTGAGCCCCGGCAGATCCCTATTGTTCAGAGCACCACATTCAAATATGCGACCTCTGAGGATATGGGAAAACTGTTTGACTTAGAGGCAGAGGGCTATTTCTACTCCCGTCTTGCCAATCCCACCTGTGATGCGGTAGCGGCAAAAATCGCCGCTCTGGAGGGCGGCACTGCCGCTATGCTCACCGGATCAGGTCAGGCTGCCAACTTCTATGCGGTATTTAATATTGTATCCTGTGGAGACCACATTGTCTCCAGCTCCGCGATTTACGGTGGAAGCTTTAACCTGTTCAGCGTTACCATGAAGCGTATGGGCATTGAGGTTACCTTTGTTGACCCGGATTGTACGGAAGAGGAGTTGAATGCCGCATTCCGCCCGAATACAAAGGCTCTTTTCGGAGAGACCATTGCCAACCCCGCACTGAATGTTCTGGATATTGAAAAGTTTGCAAAGGTTGCCCATGCCAACGGTGTGCCCCTGATTGTGGACAACACCTTTGCCACCCCCATCAACTGCCGTCCTATTGAGTGGGGCGCAGACATTGTCACCCATTCCACAACTAAGTATATGGACGGCCACGGTGTTGCTGTGGGCGGTTGCATCGTAGACAGCGGTAAATTTGACTGGACCAAATACCCGGACAAGTTCCCTGGCCTGTGCACCCCGGATGATAGTTATCACGGGGTGACATATACAGAACGCTTTGGTCTTGCCGGCGCGTTCATTACTAAGTGTACCGCTCAGCTTATGCGGGATCTTGGCTCTATCCAGTCGCCTCAAAGCGCGTTTTATCTTAATCTCGGACTAGAGAGCCTTCCGTTCCGCATGAAACAGCACTGTTCCAACGCACAAGCAATCGCTGAATTCCTGCAGGATAACGAAGAGGTTGCATGGGTTAGATACTGCGGTCTCAAAGGTGATAAATACTATGACCTGGCGCAGAAGTATTTGCCCAACGGCTCTTGCGGCGTGATCTCTTTTGGGCTTAAGGGTGGACGGAAAGCGGCTGAGGTATTTATGAAACACCTGAAGCTGGGTTCTATCGAGACCCATGTGGCAGATTCCCGTACCTGTTGCTTGCATCCTGCCAGCGCGACCCATCGGCAGATGACAGATGAGCAACTCTCTGCTGCCGGTATCGGCGCAGATCTGATCCGTCTAAGCTGTGGTCTTGAGAATGCCCAGGATCTGATTGCGGATATCAAACAGGCGATTGAAAACGCCCATTGTTGATAATACTGAATTTTACGGAAAGCACGCTGTGAAAACAGCGTGCTTTTAGTTATTTTGCCTCTTGCGATTTGAAAGGAAAAGGGTATAATTACCCATAGATAAAACCAAAGGCAGGCGATGGTTATGAAACGCTTTAGCAGGGATATGCTTCACGGACCGATCCTTCCAAGTGTACTTCTTTACACTCTTCCGATCATTGCGACAAGTGTTCTTCAGTTGTTGTTCAATGCGGCAGATCTGGTAATTGTTGGTCAATTTTGCGGCAGTGTTTCGGTTGGTGCGGTTGGTGCTACAGGCTCGATCACAAATTTGATCGTCACCTTGTTTATCGGCCTTTCAACCGGTGCAGGCGTTGCAGTTGCCCATGCCCTCGGCGGACGTCAGGATGAGGATGTTAGCCGAACGGTGCATACAGCTTTGCCGATTGCGTTGATTGGCGGTGTTATTCTTACAGTAGTTGGCGTTGTATTTTCAGAAACTTTCCTGCAGCTTATGGACACACCTGAGAATATTTTGCCCTTATCTGTCGTGTACATGAAAATCTATTTTTCAGGCATGACCTTTAATATGGTCTATAATTTTTGCGCGGCGATCCTGCGGGCGGCAGGGGACACCCGGACACCTCTGATATCCCTGGCTGCTGCAGGTGTGATCAATGTTGTTTTGAATGTCATTTTTGTCACAGTGTTCCATATGAATGTGGCAGGCGTTGCTTTGGCAACGATCCTCTCTCAGGCCATTTCAGCGTTTTTTGTAGTTTTGGCGCTTATGCGCAGACAAGATGCCTGTAAGCTTTATCTTTCAAAGCTTCACATTTACAGCAGACAAATAGGAAAGATCTTGCGAATCGGTTTACCTGCCGGAATCCAAAGCTCGCTGTTTTCTTTTTCCAATGTGATCATCCAGTCCTCCATTAACTCATTTGGAGATGTAATGACCTCCGGAAATGCAGCTGCAGGAAACATTGAGGGTTTTGTGTATGTGATCATGAATTCTTTCAGTCAAACAGCAGTCAACTATGTTGGTCAAAATACCGGCGCTTGCCAATATAAACGGGCAAAGAGTATTCTGTGGACTTGTTTTGGCTGTGTTAGTGTTGCAGGTTTGGTGTCCAGTCTGCTTGCATACTACTTTGCGCCGAATCTTCTGTCGATATACATCACAGACTCCGCCGAAGCAATTACGTATGGAATCACCAGAATGACCTTTGTGTGTTTACCGTATTTTATTTGCGGCCTTATGGATGTAACTACCGGCGCCCTTCGTGGACTCGGTGCGTCCACGGTACCTATGGTCATTTCTGTGGTAGGTGTATGCGGACTTCGTTTGGGATGGATCTATACGATCTTCCGTGTGCCCCAATTTCATACGCCGCAGTGCCTGTATTTTTCTTATCCGGTATCCTGGATCCTCACATTTATATTTGAATTGGTGGCGTTCATCATTGTATATCGTAGGCAGAGTGCGAAATTGCAGGCCAGCAAGCTGTAGAAAAATCCCCGGATTCAAATCCGGGGATTTTTATTTGAAAAACTAAAAATAATATAGCTTATCCTGCCTGTTTATGATATAATATACAAAGAATTATTAAAGGGGGGAATGTCGTTGCGGGGACTGTTGGAAAAGATTCGGGAGGCATTGATTTCTGCGTTGCCGATTACCGCAATTGTATATTTAGTTTCGCTTACACCCTGGTTTAATTTCTCTTCCCATGAATTGATTTCATTTTCCATAGGCGCAGTGCTGCTGATTCTGGGTATAGGACTGTTTAATATGGGCGCAGATCTGGCAATGACGCCAATGGGAACCCATGTGGGATCGGGATTATCCCGGCAGAGAAAGCTGGGGCTTTTACTGAGCGTTTGTTTTGTTCTTGGTATGCTGATCACTGTGGCAGAGCCGGACCTGCAGGTTCTTGCCAATCAGGTCAAGGATGTAATGAACGGCACAGTTCTTATCGTTGCAGTTGGTGTTGGCGTTGGCGCGTTTTTGTTGATTGCGATTTTAAAAATAGTCTTTAAACGCACTCTGGCGGAGCTTTTATCTATCTGTTATATGCTGATCTTCTCCATCGCCTTGATCTTAGCGGTTCAGGGAAAACTGGATCTGCTTCCTATGGCATTTGACTCTGGCGGTGTAACTACGGGACCTATCACAGTTCCTTTTATCATGGCTTTGGGTGTTGGTGTTTCTCATATTCTTGGCGACCGTCGCTCCAAGGAAAACAGCTTTGGCCTTGTGGCTTTGTGTTCTGTTGGCCCGATTTTGGCTGTTATGATCCTCGGTATTTTCTCCCGGGGAGATCTGACATACGGAATCCCCGACTATTCCGTAAGCAATGATATTCTGACTTGTTACCTAACTACGTTGTTGCACACGATCCGGGAAGTCAGTATTGCCCTGGGATTGATCGTAGTCTTTTTTGTGATCTGCCAGATAACCTTCTTGCACCTTCCCAAAAGAAGGCTGTTGCGAATCGCATTTGGTGTTTTGTTCACATACATTGGACTTGTGCTGTTTTTGACCGGAGTGAATGTAGGGTTTATGCCCATCGGTTTCCAACTTGGCGTAGCCCTCGGCGACTTGCATCCTGCAGTGCTTGTGATCTTCGGTACGGTGATGGGCGTTCTTGTTGTTTTGGCTGAGCCTGCCATCCATGTGCTGAATCAGCAAGTGGAGGAAGTTACCGGTGGATCGATCTCCCGACGCTCCATGACATTAGGTCTGTGTCTGGGCGTTGGCGCGGCGATCGGCCTTTCCATACTGCGGATCGTATTTGATTTTTCTATCGTATATTATGTGGTCCCCGGATATCTTTTGGCGTTGATCCTGTCGATTTTTGTCCCAAAGGTGTATACCGCGGTGGCATTTGACTCCGGTGGGGTTGCCAGCGGTCCGATGACATCCGGATTTATTCTTCCCTTTGCTGTCGGCGCTTGCGTAAGCGTTCAGGGTGCTGATGCTGTCCTTAGGGATGCCTTTGGTGTGGTTGCGGTTGTTGCCATGACACCGCTGATCACGATTCAGCTTTTAGGATTCCGCGCAATCATTTCCGAGCGCGTTAAGGAACGGCGGGCTATGCAGCGGATTCTGGATGCTGACGACCAGCAGATCATTAGTTTTATGTAACAGGAGGGGTTGGTATGGCAAAGACTGTAAATGATAAGGCCATAAAAAAATTAAAACTCCTGGTAACCGTTGTTAACCGTGAAAAGGGCGAGTTCTATATGGACGTACTCAGCCAATTTGAGGTTAACTTTCAAATGCACATTAACGGTTCAGGTACAGCAAGTTCCGAACTTGTGGAGCTTCTGGGGTTGAATCTTCAAAAAGCGGTGATCTTCAGTGTGGTAAGAGAAGACCAGATTGCTCCGATTATACATTGTTTGGAAGATAAATTTGCGTCCGTTAAAAACGGACGGGGCATCGCGTTTGCAGTGCCAATGTCCAGTATTATCGGCGTTAATATGTACCGTTTTATGAGCAACAACCGGATGCAGTAGGAGGGATGTACCGTGAAGAATACTGATTACGAAGTGATTTTTGCCATCGTAAACGATGGCTTTGCCGAAGATGTAATGGACATTGCCAGAGAACATGGAGCAACGGGCGGTACTATTCTGAACGCCCGTGGTGTAGCCCGGGAAGAAGCGGCGGATTTTTTTGGAATTACCCTTCATACAGAGAAGGAGATTGTTATGATCGTAGTGCCGAAGAAGATCAAAGACGATGTCCTAAATGCCATCTATAAGGATATGGGTATGGCAAAGAAAGCCCGTGGCATCGCATTTTCCCTGCCGATCACAGACGCCGTAGGCCTTGTTAAGGTTGAGGATCTTGAAGAATCCAAAGGAACAGAATAGGAACTTTCTAAGGAGGAAGGCACTATGGACGTTGGATTGAGATCTGATGCAGATAGAATCATAAAAGCTTCTATTAATGCAGTGCAACCGGACGAAGCTGTTAGTCGGGCTCTTGCAGGAGAAAACTTTACCGGACGTGTGATACTTGTTGCTGTCGGAAAGGCGGCTTGGCAGATGGCAAAGGCTGCTAATGATTGTCTTGAAGAAAGGATTGACAGGGGCATTGTAATTACGAAGTATGACCATGTGATGGGGCCAATTTCCAACATTGCTTGCTTTGAGGCGGGACATCCTGTGCCTGACGAGAATTCCTTTATTGCCACGCAAGAGGCACTGAACATAACCGCAGAGCTTAGGCCGGAGGATACGGTGCTGTTCCTTCTGTCCGGTGGTGGAAGTGCATTGTTTGAGAAACCGCTGATCGAGGCTGAGCAATTGCAGGATATAACCGAACAACTTCTTGCCTGTGGCGCAAATATAATGGAGATCAATACGATCAGAAAGCGTCTTTCTGGAGTAAAGGGTGGAAGATTTGCCCAGCATTGTGCACCAGCAAAAGTATTTTCTATTATATTATCAGATATCCTTGGCGATCCTTTAGATATGATTGCATCCGGACCGGCTTGTCCTGACAGTACCACCTGCCAGCAGGCACAGAAGATCGTTGAGAAGTATAATCTTAAACTTAAAGAAAACGCAAAGCAATTGCTTCAAACTGAAACACCCGAGTACCTGAATAATGTGACAACAAAGATTACGGGCTCTGTCCGTGAGCTTTGTAAGGCGGCTGCCAATGCCAGTCAAAAGCTCGGTTATGAGCCGGTTTTACTTACTGATCAACTGTGCTGCCAAGCAAGAGAGGCCGGTAGCTTTTTAGCCTCAATTTTGAGAACCCATGCGGAAGAGAAGAAAAAGCTGGCCTTTATTACAGGCGGTGAAACAGTTGTTCGACTGACCGGAAAAGGAAAGGGTGGAAGGAACCAAGAGCTTGCATTATCTGCAGCTGACGGTATCCGTGATATTGTCGGTGCGGCTGTGTTTAGTGTGGGTAGCGACGGAACGGATGGTCCAACGGATGCAGCCGGCGGTTATGTGGACTATGAAACAGCCGGAATGTTGGATTCCAAAGGTGTGGATTTGTACCGCGCTTTACAGGATAATGATGCGTATCATGCACTGGAATGCTGTGACGGTCTTATTTTCACCGGTCCTACCGGAACAAATGTAAATGATGTTACTGTGGCGTTATTGAATCATTAGAATAAGAGCCCGTACCTTCACCTTTCGGTACGGGCTCAATTTATTAAATCTCAATGTCCATTTTGGAAATTACGGCTGCGCAGCGGGGGCAGAGACCGTTTTCGTCGGCGTTTTCCGAGTGCATCCAGCAGCGGGGGCACTTTTCACCTCTGGCTTCTATTACACCAATGGTGACTTGAGGCAGGTTTGTGCCGGCGGCGGTGGTAGCGCCCTCGGGAATAGCTTCCCAACCGCAGGAGGAGACGATGCAGATCTCTGCAAGGTTTATATCCTTGCAGGTGTCGATCAATGCTTGATCTTCAGTTGCAAGGCTGACATGGGCTTCCAGAGCCTTACCGATCCGCTTGTCAGCACGGGCAACCTCCAGAACGCCGTTTACATCCTGCCGCAGCTTCATAACAGTATCCCACTTGGTCATAATTTCCTCACTGAGCACATATGCGGCGCAGTCAGCAGGCATCTGATTCAGCAGAATATTCCGGGCATCATCACCCTCACGGTGGGGCATAGACTGCCAGATCTCGTCACAGGTAAAGGCGAGAATGGGAGCAAACAGCTTTGCCATGGCATCGACAATCAGGTACAGGGCAGACTGAGCAGAACGGCGTCGCAGGCCATCCTTTTCCTCACAGTACAGCCGGTCCTTGATAATATCTAGATAGAAGCTGGAAAGCTCCACAACGCAGAAATCGTTTATGGCATGGCTTACCATATGGAACTCGTAGTTGTTATAAGACTTCCGGCAGGCGGCGATCAAGCTGTTCAGCTTGGTCAGCGCCCACTTGTCCAGCTCTTCCATTTGATCAGCAGGAACAAGGTTGTTGGGATCAAATCCGTCCAGGTTGCCCAGACAGTAACGGGCGGTGTTGCGGAATTTCAGATAGTTCTGAGCGATCTGTTTAAAGATCTCCTTGGAGCAGCGCACATCGGCGTGGTAGTCAGAGGATGCTGCCCAAAGACGAACGATATCTGCGCCGAAATCTTTGATTAGATCTGCAGGATCTACGCCGTTGCCAAGGGATTTGTGCATTGCCCGACCCTGACCGTCAACTGTCCAGCCGTGGGTCAGCACCTGCTTGAAGGGAGCGCCTTGATCCAGTGCGCCGACAGAGGTCAGAAGGGAGGACTGGAACCAACCGCGGTACTGATCAGCGCCTTCCAGATAAACATCAGCAGGCCACAGCTCAGGGGTTCTATGCATCAAGGATGCATAGTGGGTAGAACCGGAGTCGAACCAGCAGTCCAGGGTGTCGGTCTCTTTCTCGAAAGACTTGCCGCTGCAGTGGGGACAGGTAAATCCGTCGGGAACAAGCTCCATGGCATCCTTTTCAAACCAGACATTGGAGCCGTGCTCGTCAAACAGGGCAGAGATCTTTTCAATGGACTCGGGGGTGGAAACAGGCTTTCCGCAATCCTTGCAGTAGAACACAGGAATAGGCAGACCCCAACGACGCTGGCGGCTGATACACCAATCGGCGCGTTCCCGGATCATGCTGACCATCCGATCCTCGCCCCATGCGGGATACCACTGAACGTTCTCAATAGCCTTAACAGCTTGATCCTTAAAGGATTCCACACTGCAGAACCACTGAGGAGTAGCCCGGAAGATCACAGGCTTTTTGCAGCGATCATGATGGGGGTAGGAGTGGATGATGTTCTCAGATGCAAAAAGCGCACCGGATTCCTGCATATCCGCAAGGATAATGGGGTTGCTCTCTTCTGTCTTGAGTCCGGCATACTTGCCTGCGTAATCGGTGTGACGACCATAGTCATCTACCGGGACGACAAGCTCCATGCCGTAGCGCATACAGGTCTGATAGTCATCAGCGCCAAAGCCGGGGGCAGTGTGGACACAGCCGGTACCGGAATCCATGGTGACGTACTCCGCATTTACCAAACGGCTTGTCTTGGGCAGGAAGGGATGATTTGCAACCATGTTTTCAAAGAAGCTGCCGGGATAGCTTGCTACAACTTCATAATTCTCAAAGCCGCCCATTTTCATGGTTTTTTCCATAAGTGCTTCTGCCATGATATTGGTTTCGCCGTTTTCTGCCTTTACCAGCACATAGCTGTCCCGGGGATGCAGACAGATCGCCATGTTGCCGGGGAGCGTCCAGATGGTCGTGGTCCAGATGACGAAATAGGTCTTGGAAAGATCAATACCGGACAGCTTTCCCAGATCATCAGCCATAGCGAACTTTACATAGACAGAAGTACAGGGGTCGTCCTGATATTCAATATCCGCTTCAGCGACAGCAGTAGCACAGAAGGGACACCAGGTGACCGGCTTCAGACCCTTGTAGATATAGCCCTTGTCAAACATTCGACCAAAGACTTTTACCTCCTGCGCCTCAAAGTGCTTGTCCATAGTACGGTAAGGATGCTCCCAGTCGCCCACAACACCAAGACGTTTAAAACCTGCCATCTGCTTCTGGATAAAGTCCTCGGCGAATTCAGAACACGCCTTGCGGAACTCGGGAACAGACATATCCTTGTTCAGCTTCTTTTTGGAATTTTCGATAGCGCGCTCAATGGGCAGACCATGGTTGTCCCAACCGGGGACATAGGGGGTGTAGTAACCCATCATGGCATGGCTGCGGACGATAAAATCCTTCAAAGTCTTGTTCAGCGCATGACCCATGTGGATATAGCCGTTGGAAAACGGAGGGCCGTCATGCAGGATAAAGGGAGGAAGACCCTTGTTCTTTTCCAGCATTGCGTTGTAAAGATCAATTTGCTCCCAACGCTCCAGCATTCCGGGCTCACGCAAGGGGAGTCCGGCTTTCATGGGGAAATCAGTTTGGGGAGTAATAATGGTATTTTTATATTCCATTGGAAAAAACCTCCATTAAAATTACAAAATAAAACACCTTTGCCTCTTTATGCAAGAGACAAAGGTGTAAAATACCTCTGCGGTACCACTCTTGTTCCGGGATTGACCGGCACTCGTGTACGCTGTATCGGGCGTACCCGGCGCAGCCTAACCCCAATGGGGGTTCGGTGCGCAGCTCCAAGGTGATATAAACAGCGATCATCACTGCCTTGCACCGACCGGCAGCTCTCTGAAGATGGGGAAGTCTGTTTACTTATCCTTATCACAGCCTAGAATTATTTTATTAACGATGGGTAGGATCGTAATTGCGACCAAACTGAAGGTTGGCAAATTTGCTGGTAGTTGTATCTGTTGTGGGATGCTTAGGCTCTGCAACAGGAGCGACATCCTCTGTTGTACCTACAATTGCCTGCAAATTTGCAGAAATCTCGTCAGCAACAGCATCAGCTTGATTTTCCGAGTTGTTAGAGTGCTGAACAGGACGGTTTGCTTCCTTAATGCGATCCAAAGCCTGAACACAGGACAGGAACTGCTCTTTCAGCTCATCGATCTTTGCAGCAGCAGCGCGGCGGGCATCTTCAACCCGCTCATTCTCAGCAGCGATCAAAGTATCGGCGTTCTTGGCGTTCTCTGCAGCGGCGGCATTTGCGTCGTTAAGCATCTGGGTGCACTTGGCTTCTGCCTCTTTGACCATCATATCGCAGGTCTTCTGAGCATTGACGATAGCGTCCTTCATGCTTGCTTCGTTCTTGCGATACTCCTCAAGCTTGCTAACCAGAACCTTCATTTTGCTCTTTAAAAGGGCGTTTTCCTTGTAAAGGGTGATATAGTCTTCGGTGAGAGGCTCCAGAAATTCATCCACAGCCTGCATATCGTAGCCGCCAAAGGTGGCACGGCTGAAGGAAACCTGATCTATCTGTTGGGGTGTAAACATATTTTATCCTTTCTGTCAGAGCTTAAATATAGCTCTCAACCTCACTCTGAATATTCTCAAGGTCGCCTACAACATCCATGTTGTGAGGGCAGAACAGATATGTAGACTGGGCAATTTTCTTGACACTGCCATCCAGAGCATAAACACTGCCGGAGAGGAAGTCTACAACGCGACGGGTCAGGGCTTTGTCTACATTTTCCATATTCAAAATGACTGCTTTCTTTCTACGAAGCTCATCAGCAGCTCTGGCTGCGTCATCAAAGGTTTTTGCGTGGAACAAAACAACCTCCTGCTTGCCGGAGCTCATGTTCAGCACCTGGCCGCTGAAACTGGAAGAAACAGTAGAAGCGGAAGATGCGGAGTAGTCGGACTCGGTCTGCGCGCCGGCAAAGGGAGATGTGCGGCGGCTACGGGGAGCGGCTTCCTGAACTTCGTCTTCAAAACCATCCAGTTCTTCGTCATAGTCATCGTATTCTTCATCGGAATAGGGCTGGGCAAACTTCTTGACATTGTCCCAAAAACTCATATTTCTCTTTCCTCCTAATATATCCTCATTATTTTGCATGAGAATTTTGATAGTCCCTGGCACCGAAGATCGCGCTGCCTACACGGATCATGGTGCTTCCGCATGCAATGGCATCACAATAATCGTCGGACATACCCATGGACAAAATATCGACACATACATTATCGTATTTTTTTGCCGTTATGTCAACAGAAAGGTTGAACATTTCTTGAAAAAATTTACGATTTTCTCCGGAAAAATGACAAATGGGAGGAATTGCCATCAGTCCACGAACCCGAATGTTTCCATAATCAGACATTTGCGACAATATTTCGGGAAGTTCAGCAGGGGAAAAACCGGATTTGCTTTCCTCGTTTCCGATATTGATCTCCAAAAGGATATCCTGAAGGATACCCTGTCGGGCAGCCTCCCGGTCAACCGCCTGGATCAGACGTAAAGAATCGATACTTTGAATAAGACTTACCTTGCCAACAACTTGGCGGACCTTATTCGTCTGCAAATGACCGATAAAGTGGACAGGCGCGCCGGCGTATGCATTTTCGGAAAGCTTCCCGGTCAATTCCTGAACCCGATTTTCACCACAGCAGTCTACACCGGCGGCAATGGCCTGTCGGACGTTATCCGCGCTGTTCATTTTTGTGGCGGCGCAGAGCAGAATATCTTCCGGTTTCCGTCCGGCGGCAATGGCAGCCAGAGCAATCTGACTGCGGATATGGGCGATGTTTTCAGCAATGGACATAAATTATCCCTCTTTCTTTTTGGGCATATAAACAGGCGACGAAGCAATGCTCCGTCGCCCTTATGGTTTATGCGGGCTGCGCTGCGGCTTTCAGTGGCCGGATAGGGGCAAGGGTTGAGATGGCATGCTTGTAGATCATTTGCTGCTTGCCGTCCGTTACCAGTACAACCACAAAGCTGTCAAATCCTGTGATCGTCCCCCGGAGCTGGAAGCCATTCATAAGAAACAGCGTGACCGGAACCTTGTCCCGACGTACCTCACTTAAAATGGCGTCCTGTAAATTCATTTGCTCAGACATATGTATTCCTTCTTTCTTCCGTTCTTTTTAGGATATACATATCTTAGCATTATTCACTTGTCATAATCCGCCAGAATTTGTCGAGCGCGGCATACAATTTCATTTGTTGTTTCCCCGTCGTTTCTTGTGAGCCAGCAAATGGATTTATTACGTCGAAACCATGTAAGCTGGCGTTTTGCGTAATGCCTGGAGGATTGCTTTACCAGGGAGACGGCGTCTTCTAAACTGCTTTCTCCATGCAAAACATCTACAAATTCTTTATAGCCGATCGCCTGCATGGAGGTGGCATCCTGGGGGACACCGCTATTTAGCAGACTGCGGATCTCATCCAGCAGACCGTCGGCGATCATTTGGTCTACTCGACGGTCGATCCTATTGTAAAGGGTCTGACGATCAGCGTCCTCCAGGGCAAACCAGACAGGGACATATCGGGGTGGGATTTTTTGCGTTTGCAGATTGTGCTCCGTAATTGTCATTCCGGTTTCCAGGTAGACCTCCATGGCACGGATGATCCGTTTCTGATCAGACGGATGCAGCCGGTATGCAGAGTCCGGATCAACAGCACGAAGCCGGGAAAGGACGGCTTCAATTCCTTCTTTTTCTGCCAGTGCTTCCAGTTCTTCCCGCCGACCGGTGGAAGGGTAGGGAGCGAAGGAGTTTCCTTTTATCAATGCGTCCATATACAGACCGGTGCCGCCGGCAATAATAGCGGTCTTTCCCCGGGAAATAATATCGTCTAGAATAGGAGCAGCCATTTCGCAGTACCGACTGACAGAAAAGTCCTCCCATGGCTCTGCCACAGACAGCATGTGATGTGGGATTCCCTGCATTTCTTCGGCTGTGGGCTTTGCTGTGCCGATGTCCATGTATTTATAGACCTGCATAGAGTCACAGGAAACTACTTCACCGCCGACGATCTTTGCCAATTCCACAGCCAAAGCGGTTTTTCCGGAGGCCGTTGGCCCTGCGATGCATATGATGTTGTTCAAGGCGCGACCTCCTTTTGAAGGGTTATGTTCTGCGGAATTGTTTCTCCAGCTGTTTTTTGCTGAGGCTGACACAAATCGGTCTGCCGTGGGGGCAGTATTTCAAATCCTCTCTTGCCATAACCTGTTCAGCCAGAACGATAAGTTCTCTTTCATCAGTGTGCCAACCGGCTTTGATGGCGGCTTTGCAGGCAATGGTATGCAGCAGTTCGTCACGAACGGATTTAGGATCTTCCCGTCTGCCATTTAATAGATCGGATGAAAGTTCTTCCAATGCTTCCAAAGCATCATCCTGGGACAGATCCATAGGAATCTGACGGACTAGAACCGTATTATCGCCAAACTCGTCGATCTCGAAACCAAGTTCATCCAATAATGAGCGGTTGGCAAGCAAAATAGCTGTGGCATCCGGATTCAACCGACAGGAAAGGGGGACAAGCATTGTCTGAGAACTGATCTTCTCTTGATTTGCTTTTAATTTCTCAAACAGGATCCGCTCATGGGCTGCGTGCTTGTCAATGAGAAAGGCGTCTTCGCCCTGTTCTACAAGAATGTAGGAATTATATAGCTCTCCTACAAGACGCCAGGGCATCTGTTCTGGCATAGAGATAGATTCCTGCTGGAGTACTTCTTTTACAGGCGCAGCTGATTCACAAATAGACAAGGGGGCGGAAACAGGCTCCCGAAGAATAGGAGAAGCGCTGCGCTCTATAACGAAGGCCGCAGCAGCGGCATTATCCGGTCTGGGGGTTGGTGCATCTTGTACGGCAGCGGAAAATTGCTTAAATTCAGCTGCGGTCATAGTTCGGAAAAAGGATTCCTGTTTAGGTGTCGCTTTGATAACTGGTGCAGAAGTGGATACAGGTGCGTTTCTTATTTGCTCTTTAAACTGAACCTGCGGTCTGTCGGTTGTTTTATTCAATGCGCCCAACACACCGTAGTGGATACAGTCAAAGACGTTTTTCTCGTTAAGAAATTTCACTTCTGTTTTTGCAGGATGCACATTCACATCCAGCATATTGGCAGGAAGGGTCAAATGCAAAACACAGGTTGGAAATTTTCCAACCATGATTTGGTTGCGGTATGCCTCTTCCAAAGCGGCGACCAAGAGCCGGGATTTGACCGGTCTGTCATTGACAAAGAATGTCTGCATATTACGGCTGGGGCGGGCATCGGTTGGCCTGGATACGTATCCTGTGAGCGTGTAATTATCCCACCGACTTTCAACTTTTATCATTTTGTTGCATTCTTTTCCGTAGATGCTATATAAAGCGGCCTCCAAATCACCGTTGCCCGGGGTAGAAAGGATTTGATTTCCGTCTCTTAAATAACGGAAGGCAACTTCGGGGTGGGCCAGCGCCTGCATCTGAACAGCGGAGGTGACCTTGCTGCCTTCTACGGAGTCGGACTTCATAAATTTCATTCTTGCCGGTGTGTTGTAGAAAAGATCCCGGACAATGATGGTGGTACCCTCCGGGCAGCCGACTTCTGTTGTATCGGTAATATTACCGGCTTCTAAAGTCAAACTTGTGCCGGAGATTGCCCCGGCGGTTTTGGTCATAAGATCGATTCGGCTGACGGAGGCAATGGCGGCCAAAGCCTCACCCCGGAATCCCATGGTATTGATCGCAGCAAGATCCTCTGCACTGCGCAGCTTAGAGGTGGCATGTCGCAAAAAGGCTGTCTTTGCATCCTCCGGACTCATGCCGCAACCGTTATCAGTGACACGCAGAAAGGTCATTCCGCCGTCGCGAATTTCTACGGTGATCTGGGATGCACCGGCGTCTACTGCGTTCTCCAGAAGCTCTTTGATAACAGAAGCCGGACGCTCCACTACCTCGCCGGCAGCAATAAGATTGGCCACGTGGGGAGAAAGTTGTATGATTTTTGGCATAATCATCACCTCATAGAAAGAATGCCGATCAGATTGATAATCATGTGCATTAAAATAGGGGCTACAATGGTATTCGCCCGGCTGTACGCCCAGGCAAGACAAATGCCTGCCGGTACATACTGCAAAAAGCACAGAAGAAGGGTGAACGGATCGTATAAACCAATATATCCCAGCACATGGATTGCACAGAATACAAGGGTTGAAACCGTGTAGGCAAGGACCTTGTTGCGGTTATACAGTCCGTGGAAAATCAGCCCCCGATAAAAGACTTCCTCCACCGGTGGAACAAGCAGTACTGTGCCGATTCCGATCAACGCAAAGTTGTCCTGGGTCATCTGAGCAATGCTTTTGTCATTCACATTCAAAAAATTCGGATCAATGAGAACAATCGCAGTGCTTATTATGTAGGATACGGTGTAATACAGCGCAAAGCCCCATATGACAGTTTGAATACATACCGCTATGTTTTTAAATGCATACAGGAGAGAATCTAACAGAAACTTGTGAAAGATTACAGTAACGCAAATAAAGTTTATTCCAAAAAAAACAAAATTTAATGAAGCGTCCGACAGAGGATTACCTAATAGAAGATCAACCAGTGTAAGTACATATGGGAGCACGAGCAGCTGTAAAAGCAGGTATGCCCAACCCCACAGAATCTCCTGGCGATTCATAGAAACAGAAAGTCTCTTCATATTACTCCAACATTTTCTTCAGCTTATATAGTTCGTTCATTGCCTCAATCGGCGTCAGTGTTTCTACACTGACGGATTCCAGCGCCTGACATACCTGCTGCGCCCGTAGATCCAGCATGCTGATCTGATCGTCCTGCTCCTGAAGGACAGCAGACGCGGTCGGTTTGACACCTGTGGTCTCCAACTCCGCAAGGATCTCCCTTGCCCGGGCAATAACGCTGTTGGGAAGACCTGCCAGCTTGGCGACTTCGACACCGAAGCTGTCGTCTGTTGCGCCGGGAACGATTTTGCGCAGGAAGATCATTTTATCACCGCGCTTTTTCACGGCAATATTATAATTTTTCACATTGGGCAGCTCGTTCTCAATGGTAGACAGCTCGTGGTAATGGGTGGCGAACAGTGTCTTTGCGCCTAAGTGCCGGGGACTGGCAGCGTACTCAAGAACTGCCCGGGCAATGGCCATGCCGTCATAGGTAGAAGTGCCTCTGCCGATTTCGTCCAGGATCAACAGGCTTCGGGAGGTGGCATATTTCAGAATGCCGGCGACCTCGGCCATTTCGACCATAAAGGTGGACTGACCGGAAGCCAGATCGTCACTGGCACCGATTCTGGTAAATACTCTGTCCACAATTCCGATTCTTGCGGAACGGGCGGGGACAAAAGAACCCATCTGTGCCATCAGTACAATAAGCGCCACCTGCCGCATATAGGTGGATTTACCTGCCATGTTAGGACCGGTGATAATGGAGATCTGGTTATTGGCGGCACCTAAATTGGTGTCGTTAGGCACAAACAGGGAATCCTTCAGCATCTGTTCAACAACAGGATGTCTTCCGTCCACAATGCTGATCTCATTGCCAACGGTAATTTCCGGACGGCAGTAGCCCTTCTGTACAGCAACTGTTGCCAGAGAGCAGAGAGCATCTGCCTGCGCAACGGCGGCGGCAGATATCTGTACCCGTGCAGCTTGCCGGGCGAGGTGTTCCCGGAGGGATGTAAAGATCTGGTATTCCAGTGCTGTCAGCCGTTCCTTAGCGGTAAGTACCTGATTTTCAAGCTCTTTCAGTTCCTGGGTGATGTATCGCTCGCAGTTTGCCAGTGTCTGTTTGCGGATATAGTGTTCCGGCACTTGGTCCATAAAGGATTTGGAAACTTCAATATAGTAGCCAAATACCCGGTTAAAGCCTACTTTCAGCGTGCGGATACCGGTTTTTTCCCGTTCAGAAGCTTCAATGGCAAGGATCGTTCCGGAGCCACCTTCCATAATATCCCGAAGCCGGTCAGCTTCCGGATCTGCGCCCTTGCGGATAATGCCGCCCTCACGAACAGTAAGAGGGGGGTCATCAACAATAATTTTTTCAATAAGGCTGGCGCAGTCGGACAAAGGATCAATGGCTTGCTCCAGTTTTTGAAGCAATGGAGCATTCATTTTTTGGAGTTGCTTCTTCACATCGGGAAGCGCCCGAAAACCCCGGGCCAGGCCGAGGAGATCCCGACAGTTGACACTGCCGGTGACAACACGGGTCATTACCCGCTCCAAGTCAGTCACATCTTTTAAGGCATCTTGCAGCTCGCCCCGGGAAATGGTATCGCTGACCAGATCTTCAACAGCTGACTGACGACGACCGATTTCTGCTGGATCCAGCAAAGGCTTTTCTATCCAGCTGCGGAGCATACGTCCGCCCATAGCGGTATGGGTCTTATCCAGAACCCAGAGCAGTGTGCCTTTCTTTTCCTTGCTGCGCATAGTCTCTGTAAGCTCCAGATTTCTCCGGGCATCCAGATCCAACTCCATAAAACGGCCTGTGGTGTAATACTGAAGTTCACGAATATGCTTCAGATCGTTTTTCTGAACAAACAGAAGGGTCTGCAAAAGGGTAGCGCTGGCAATAATAGCCGCAGGTAGTCCGGTGAGACCAAGGCTTGCAAGAGGCGCATCAAAGTGTTCCTCTAACAGCTCCTGTGATTTTTCAAGATTCAACGGATCGTCCTTCCCTTCGTCAACACAGCAATTGAGCCTGTTAAAAAGGGTATCCTCCAGAACGGGACAGTTCACATCGTTTCCAAGGCGAATCACCTCAGAAGGGGAGAAACGACCAAGCTCCGATGCGGCAGCCTGGGCATTGTCACATACAGTTGCATAAAAAGCGCCGGTAGATACATCGCAGAAAGATAGACCGTATTTCCCGCAATCTCCGTAAAGACATGCGATGTAGTTATTTTTGCTGTCATCCAGCATGCAGCTTTCTGTAACTGTACCGGGCGTGACAATTCGTGTAATATCCCGCTCTACAATGCCTTTTGCCTGAGTGGGATCTTCCATTTGTTCACAGATGGCAACCTTATAACCCTTTGCTACCAACCGGGCAATGTAAGCGTCCACAGAATGATAGGGGACACCGCACATGGGGGTTTGTTCTTCCTTAGGCTTGTTTCTGTCCCGGGTGGTAAGCGTTAGATCAAGCTCCCGGGCAGCCAACTTGGCATCCTCATCAAACATTTCATAAAAGTCGCCTAAGCGGAAAAACAGGATACAATCTTTATTCTTTTCTTTTATCTCAAAATATTGACGCCGCATGGGTGTCATTTCATTCGCGGATGCAGCCATGTGCTCAGTCCTTTCCTGCAAGCTTGCCCGTTAAGCTCCATGTTGTGGAGCCGGTAATGGTCACCGGGGCGAAATCACCGATCATGCTGGGATCGCCCTCCAGTCGTACCAGACGGCCACCTTCCGTACGGGCGGTAAGGAGACCGTGATCTGTTCCGTCGATAAGGCAACGCATGGTTTTTCCAATATACTGTTCGTGAATCTGCTCAGAAATCCCATTCTGTACAGCGCATAGCCTGTCAAAACGGCGGTTTTTCTCTTCCTTGGGAGTAGGATCATCCATGGATGCAGCAGGTGTTCCGTTTCTGGGAGAGAAAATGAAAGTAAAAAGGGAATCGTAGTGGACCTGCTCAATAAGAGAAATAGTCTCTTCAAAATCCGCTTCCGTTTCCCCCGGGAATCCTACGATCACATCAGAGGTCAGTACCAGCTCCGGCATAACAGACTTAGCATACCGGACCAGCTCTAAATATTTCTCCCGATCATAGTGACGGTTCATGGCCTTAAGGATACGACTGGAACCGGACTGGAAGGGAAGATGCAGCTGTTTTGCGATTTTAGGAGAAGACGCCATAGTGTCAAAAAGCTTCTTGCCGGCATCTCTGGGATGGCTTGTCATAAACCGGATAAGAAAATCCCCGGGGATCTCCACGATTTTTGCCAGCAGATCGGAAAAGTCGATACCAACATCCAAGTCTTTTCCATAGGAGTTCACATTCTGACCCAAAAGGGTAATTTCTTTCGCGCCGTTTTTGATCAAAGATCTGCATTCTGCCAAAATATCCTCCGGCATACGACTGCGCTCTCTTCCCCGAACATAGGGGACAATGCAGTAGGTGCAGAAATTGTTGCAGCCGTACATAATGCTGACCCACGCTTTCAGAGTGTTATCCCGAAGCTGGGGGAGGCCTTCTGCGATAGAACCAGGCTCGTCCTCTACAAAAAAGGTCCGCTTTCCTGTGCTTAGTACCCGGTCCAGGATCTCCGGAAATTGCCACAGATGGTGGGTGGAAAAAACGCCGTCTACATGGGGGTAGCTTTTTTTGATCCGGTCAACGACAGATTGCTGTCCTGCCATACACCCGCACAGAAATATTTTCTGTCGGGGATGGCGGCGCTTTGTATGGGTCAGTGCGCCCAGATTTCCGAAGACCCGCTGTTCTGCATGTTCCCGGATAGCACAGGTGTTCATTACAATCACATCTGCACCTTCAGCAGTGTCAGTTATAGCGTAACCGCTTTCGTTGAGTAGACCCCGGATCCGCTCGGAATCCGCTTCGTTTTGCTGACAGCCGTATGTCTCAACATACGCAAGAGGGGTGATGTCTTGACTGCGCCAATAGGCGCACACCTTATGGCAAAAGGCGAGCTGACTCTGCAGCGCCTCCTGTGAAATTACAGTGGTTTTTGTGTTCATTGGATTTCTCCCTCGACATACAATAAGTCAATTATAAATTGTAGCATTTTTTATCATTTTTTGCAAGGGCAATCCGTAGATTTTTAACAGAGTGGAAACAATTTGAAATCGCCTTGCAATTCTGTTGCATTCATGGTAAACTGTTCATGTTAAATGCCGATAGGAAGGAAATTACACCTATGGAAAATGAATTCCAAAACGAGAACCTTGAGGAAGAAAAGCACTGTCCTGTCTGTGAAGAATTTAGTATTGAAGAAGTAGCAGAACAGATTCCGCAGACTTGTGATGATCCGATAAATGAGAATCAGACAGACGCGGAAGAACAACCGATTAAGCAAAAACCAAAATGGTGGAAGATCACTTTGGCTGTTGTCTGCTGTGTTGCGCTGCTGGGTGCTCTTGCGGTCGTGATCCTGCAGGGAATGGGTATTGATCTGAAGCCCAGAGAGAACAATATCAACTACAAGGATTCCTATACTGTAAGCGACAAGATCGCAGTTAAAAAGGCTGATAATGTGGTTGCGGAGTTGGGGGACCGAAAGCTCACGAATTCTGAACTGCAGATCATCTACTGGATGCAGGTGGATGAATTTCAGCAGTATTACGGCTCCAGCTATTTTGATTATACAAAACCGCTGAATGAACAGCTTGTTTCCGAACAAAGCGGTCTTTCCTGGCAGCAGTATTTTATCGAGATGGCCATTAACATGTGGCAGCGGTATCAGATACTGAGCATCCTTGCTGAAACAGGCAACTACGAGTCTATCAACAAATATCGTGATTCGCTGGATGAGGCGTATGACGATCTTGAGAAAATGGCAAAGGAGAACGATTTTGAAAACGCCGATGCCATGATCAAAAAGGACATGGGCGCTGCCTGTACGGCTGAAGATTATATAAACTATATTGAATATCGGAATGTTGCCATGCTGTTTCTCAGCGAAAAGTATATTGAATTCGAGCCGGATGAAAAGACCGTTGAGAAATACTTTACAGAAAATGAGGCGGAGTTCAAAAATAGCGGCATCACAAAGCAGAGCGGTTCTCTTGTGGATGTTCGTCATATTCTGGTCCAGCTTGACGATGTAAAGGCGGAAGCAGACGGCAAGGTGAATTACACAGATGAGCAGTGGGTCCAGTGTGAGAAAAAAGCTCAGGACCTTCTGGATAAGTGGAAATCAGGAGAGGCTACCGAGGAATCCTTCGCTGCGCTTGCTAATGCTAATTCTAAGGATGGCGGCTCCAACGCCAATGGCGGATTGTACCAACAAGTACAAAAAGGGATGATGGTGGAAGCCTTTGATGCATGGATCTTTGATGCGTCACGGACAAACGGTGATACAGGTATTGTGAAAACCGAATTTGGCTATCATATCATGTACTTTGTAACCGCAGAGGAAAAGTGGGTTGCTGCGGCGAAGACCGCATATCTCTCGGATCGGGTCGATGAGATGATCGCTGAAGGGGAAAAGAATTACCCCATATCTGTGAACTTTAAAAATATCGCTTTGACCGATATTTACGCATAAAATAACAACGGCACTGCTCAGCAGTGCCGTTACTTTTACCAGTTTGGTTCCAGCCTATCCCTTTGGGGCAGCGTGTGGAAAATCTCAGAGGTGATTTTGCGAAATTCGTTTATGTCCGTGGCTTTCTTCAGCTGTTTTCCAAGCCGTTCGCTGTTATGGAAACGGCAAAGTAAATAACGCCAGTTTTCCTTCATTCGGAACATGGCGTTTCTGGCGCTGCCGAAATGAATCGTGTATTCTGAAAGCAGTTCGTCGTGGAATTTTTCAAGTATATTAATGTTTGTGCCTTCTTTACAAAGCATACCCGGATCACCGACCAATCCTCGTCCCATCATAATCGCCTGTACTTGAGGAAATTGGACATGAAGGGCTTCAATTCTATGTACAGAGCATATATTTCCGTTATAGCAAATTGGATTTTTACTGACGGAAAGTGCATATTCAAATGCCTGCATGTCTACAGGAGATTGGTAAAAATCTTTTCTCACTCTGGGGTGCACAGTTAGTTCCTTTATTGGATACTGATTATAGATTTCCATTAGGGAGGGGAGTTCTCCGGGATCATCGAAACCGATCCGTGTCTTTACGGAGATGCACGTTGAGGCATGGCTGAAAATCTGATCCAGAAATCGGTCAAGAGCATCGGTATCTTTCAGCATGCCGGAGCCTTTTCCTTTGGTAGTAACCGTTCCGGAAGGGCAGCCCAGATTGAGGTTGACCTCTTGATAACCAAGGTTTTGGCATTGATCTGCCATCCACATAAAATCCTTCGGTACTTTCGTAAGCAGCTGGGGGACAACGGAAAATGGCAAACTGTCCGCAGGAGGCAATTCTCTTTCTTCCCGGGGAGTCAGTTGTCTGTGAACAGTTGGAGAGAAGAAGGGTGTGTAATAGCGGTCAATTCCCGGGAAGTATTTATGGTGCAAACGGCGGAATATCCAGTCTGTGATCCCCTCAAGGGGGGCAAAATAAAATTGCATATTTGCTCCTTAAGTAAAAGAGGCGGACATGCGTCCGCCTTTTAGTTTAGATTTCCATAATAACAGGCAAGATCATGGGATTTCGTTTCGTAGTCTTAAACAGGTATCCGCTCAAGTCATTTTTGATTGCGGTTTTTAACGCAGTCCAGTCCCGGACCCGTTTACGCCCGCAGCGCTCGATGGCCTCCATAGCTACTTCACGAAGTTCTTCCATCAGATCCTCGGATTCCTTTACATATACAAAACCTCGGGTGATAATATCCGGTCCGGAAATGACAGAACCGTCCTGGCTGGAAATGTTGACGCATACAACGATCATACCGTCTTGGGCTAAATGCTTTCTGTCCCGAAGAACAACACTGCCTACATCGCCGACACCTGTTCCGTCAACAAGGACCATGCCGGCAGGTACAGTGCCGTTAAGCTTACAGGTCCTTCCGGTGAGCTCGATCACACTGCCGATCTCTGCAATGCAGATATTCTTAGCGGCAACACCCATCTGTTTGGCCAGACGTCCGTGCAGTTGCAGATGCCGCTGCTCACCGTGAACAGGAATGAAGAATTTGGGCTTTGTCAAAGCGTGGATAATCTTCAGCTCCTCCTGACATGCGTGACCGGAAACATGAAGACCCTCGCTTTTTTCGTAGACAACTTCAGCGCCCTTGCGGTAAAGCTCATTTATGATCCGGGAGACTGCCTTCTCGTTTCCGGGAATGGCAGAGGCAGAAATAATTATTCTGTCGCCGGACTGGATCTCCACCTGCTTATGAGTGGAAAAGGCCATCCGATGCAAAGCGGACATATTCTCACCCTGTGATCCGGTAGAAACGATGACGACCTTATTTTTCGGCAGGCTCTTGATAGTAGCCAGGTCAACGATCGTACCCGCAGGAACTTTAATATAACCCAGCTCCTGCGCAACTTTCAAAACATTTTCCATGCTGCGTCCGGTAACGGCAACCTTCCGGCCGTACCGGTGAGCCGTTGCAAGAACAGCCTGGATCCGGTGCATGTTAGATGCGAAGGTGGTAACAACGATTCTTTGGTCGCAATTTTTAAACTGTCGGTCAAGACCTTCCGCAACGATATTTTCGCTGGGTGTATAGCCTTGGCGTTCCACGTTGGTGGAGTCGCACAAAAGTGCCAGAACGCCCTGGTTTCCGAGCTCTCCGAGACGGGCCAGATCGATCATTCCGTCATTGGCGGTAGGATCGATCTTAAAATCGCCGGTCATGATGACAGTGCCGACGGGTGTGTGGATGGCAAGGGCAACTGCGTCTGCAATGGAGTGATTCACATGAATAAATTCTACGGTGAAGCAGCCGACTTTCACGATATCACCGGGTTTGTGGGTGATCAGCTTCACAGCATCGGCAATGCGATGCTCTTCGAGCTTCAATCGGATCAGGCCACAGGTCATGGCAGTTCCGTGAATGGGACAGTTGACTTGCTGCATACAGTAGGGGATGGAACCGATATGATCCTCGTGTCCGTGGGTAATAAACATGCCCCTCAGTTTTTTGGCGTTTTGTATCAAATAGGTGAAATCCGGAATCACAAGATCAACGCCATACATTTCCTCGTCCGGAAATCCAACGCCGCAATCTACTACGATCATATCCTTACCGTATTCCAGTACTGTAATATTTTTTCCAATTTCGTCCAATCCGCCAAGGGGGATGATTTTCAGTTTTTCAGCCAAAAGTTATCAATACTCCTTTCAAAATGTAAAAAAGGCCATAACAAAACCGGCAGCCGTCTGCATCCGTCCCGGCCCCGTTACGCCGATTTGGAAGCAATACGCCTGCATATATGTTGCGTTGAATAGGTCTGGAGAAATACAGACCCTTATGTGCAGACACATCCAGTCTGCCACTCGATATTCTTATTATAACACATTTTTGCGGATTGTACATACATATTTTTACCCAGAATACGCGGGGAATCTTCCGACTGTTACAGTTTTTTTCTAAAAGTGTGAAAAGAAGGTTGCACGATTGTTTTGTATTTGGTATAATGGCTAAAATTGAGCTAACTATCGAAAGCTTCGGGAGGTGACCGGTGTGGATAAAAAACTGGGCCGTTTGCTCAGACCGGCTGTGGGTGTATATATTATCTTCATGCTTGCCTATTCCTTGGCAGCTTTTCTTCTAAATGAATATATTTTGGCGATCGTCGAATTGTCGGTGACCGTACTTCTTCTTGTAATCTATTTGGTGTATAGAAACCGTCGCAATCGTGATCTGCAGGCGTTTGTTCAGAAAGCGATGGATGAGATCAATAATACTCATGGAATAAGCGCCCCGTTTCCTCTGCTTATAGTCAATCTTGCGGACGGTATTGTTGTTCACGCAAATGATGAATTTGTTCATTTAACGGGATTTCACGATGCTATGTCGGAGAAGGATATTCAATCCGTTTTGCCTGGTTTCAATACGGACTGGTTATCTTCCGGAAAAACCGAGTGTCCTTACGATGTGACCATCGGTGAACGCCGATACCGGGTGTACGGCACGATAATCCGCGCAGACGATCCCAAAAGCACCATGCTGGGCGCTCTGTATTTTACCGATCTTACTGAGCTGTATCAGGTCAGAGATGAGTATGTCCGTTCACGCCCGGTAGTTTCCATTATCCTGGTGGATAACTATGAGGAGCTTACAAGAAATCTTACGGAAGGCGCGATCTCCGCGTTGAACGCTAAGCTTAATGATGCCATTACCAAATGGACAGAGAATTATCATGGATTACTTCGCAGGCTGGAGAAGAACAGATTTTTATTTGTTTTTGAGAAACGTGATTTAAAACAGGCTGTTGCGGAAAAGTTTACCATTCTGGAAGATATCCATGAAATTACGAACCCTTCGGGCTTAGCCGCGTCACTGTCATTTGGATTGGGCGTAGATGGAGCGACTTTTGAAGAAAGCTACAATTTTGCTGCCCTTTCCATTGAAATGGCGTTAAGTCGCGGCGGTGATCAGGCAGTGGTCAAGGATCGTGTGAACTTTAATTTTTACGGAGGGCGCACCAGAGAAACAGAGCACCGAAGCAAGGTCCGGTCCAGAGTGACAGCAAATTCACTTTCCGAACTGATCAGCCAGAGCAGTCAGGTTTTTGTTATGGGTCATAAAAACGCGGACTTGGATGCTGTGGGTGCGGCCATGGGTATCACCTGTCTTTGCCGAAAGAAAGGGAAACCTTACTATATTGTTCTGGATGCAGAACAAAATGCATGTCCCAAATTTATTGAGGAGATCTGTCAAACGGCAGAATATCGACACACCTTTATTTCAGCTCAGGATGCGCTTTTACTAAGTGACAATAAAAGCACTCTTGTAGTGGTGGATACGAACCGTCCGGATCAGGTTGAGAGCAAATCCCTGCTTGAGGCAGTGCCCAGAGTTTGTGTGGTAGATCATCACCGCCGGGCTGCTGATTATATTAGTCCCGTTGTGGTCAATCTTCACGAGCCATATGCCTCTTCAACTGCAGAACTGGTTACAGAGCTTCTGCAATATGCGGTGGAAAAGGCAGATGTGCTTCCTATTGAGGCAAAGGCATTAATGGCTGGTATTTTCCTGGATACCAAGAGCTTTAATGTGCGGACAGGAGAGCGTACCTTTGAGGCAGCCGCTTATTTGCGCCAGCTGGGTGCGGATACCGTTGAGGTAAAAAAACTGCTTCAAAACGATTTTCAGGATACTATGGCGAAATATCAGATCATTCGGTCCGCCCGGCTTTACCGACAGGAAATTGCCATCGCAGCCCTGAATGCCGGAACATCCCGGACACTGGCCGCTCAAGCGGCAGATGAACTTTTGAATATTTCCGGTATTACAGCATCCTTTGTGCTGTATCCTGCAGAGAATCAGGTAATCATCTCTGCCCGTTCTATTGGCGATGCCAATGTTCAGATGATTCTTGAGCCCCTTGGCGGTGGCGGTAATTCTGCGACTGCAGGCGCTCAAATGCAAAACAGCACCGTGAAAGAGGCGCTGGATCAACTGGTCAATTCCATTGATCAGTACTATGAAAAGTAATCTAAAGGAGTTAGCATTATGAAAGTTATTTTGTTGCAGGATGTAAAGGGTAAAGGTAAAAAAGGTCAGATGCTGGAGGTATCTGACGGTTATGCCAGAAACTATATGCTGCCCAGAAAGATCGCGGTTGAGGCAACCGCTGACGCGGTCAATACCATGCGAATGAACGATAAGGCTGCCGCAGAAAAGGCAGCCAAGGAAAGAGCTGAGGCGTTGGAAATTTCCAAGAAACTGAGGGAAATGACCTTGGTTGTCGGCGCGAAAGGCGGCGGAGCAGGGCGTCTGTTCGGATCTGTTACCAATCAGGAAATTGCAGATGCGTTGAAGGCAAAGTCCGGTATTGCGCTTGACAAACGTAAGATCGTTATCAGCGACGCCATTAAGAGTGTTGGAACATATACTGTTCAGTGCAAGCTGGGCTACGAAATCACAGCGCCTTTGACAGTAAAGATCGAGGAGATCTGATTGCGATTATTGTAAAGCGGTTTTGTTGCCGCTGAGAGGAGAGAAACAGTATGGACGAAACATTGGTTGCCAAGCAAATGCCCCAGTCCTTGGAGGCTGAGCAGGCAGTTTTGGGTTCGATCCTTATTGACAGTCGTTGCTTGACGGATATTATCGGTATTTTACGCCCGCAGGATTTCTATCTGCGTCAGAATCAGCAAATCTACGAGGCGATCTATACTATGTTCAATTTCTCCCAGTCCATTGACCCGGTAACGGTTTTGGACAAGCTTAGAGAAATGGGCTACTATCGGGAAGAAGGACAGGACAACACCCGAAATTATATCCTGCAGCTTATGGAGATCACACCTACTGCTGCGAATGCGGTTCGGTATGCCAATATCGTGCGGGATAAGTCTATGCTCCGGGGTTTGGCAGACGCGGCGTCTGATATTTCAGATTCGGTGTATACCCAGGTGGGAACGCCGGCAGAGATCCTTGAAAATGCAGAAAAGAAGATATATGCTTTGCGAAAAGGCGAGCGTGGAGATTCCTTAGAGCCTATCAGCACTACATTGCACAAGGTTTTTGACCGCTTGACAGAGCTGAGTCAATCGGAATCTGCAATTCCCGGCCTGTCAACAGGCATGCGGGATCTGGATGTGAAGATCAACGGTCTGAACAAATCCGATCTGATCCTGCTGGCTGCCCGACCTGCAATGGGTAAAACGGCTTTTGCG
This sequence comes from Faecousia sp., assembly GCA_045595075.1. GTDB lineage: Bacteria > Bacillota > Clostridia > Oscillospirales > Oscillospiraceae > Faecousia. The sequence continues at coordinate 11,641 of JAZNZT010000072.1, read as the reverse complement.
TTGAACTTAGGCTTGAATGTTGCAAAAAAATATAAGTCCACAGTTGCGATGTTCTCTCTGGAAATGTCCAGAGAACAGCTTGCTATGCGTCTTTTGTCTATTGAGAGTTTTGTGGACGGACAGAAAATGGCGACCGGTAAGCTTACAGAAGATGAGTGGACCAAGCTCTGCATGGCATCTGCAGCATTGAGCCAAACGGATATTCGGGTGGATGATAACCCATCTATTACAGTTGCGGAAATGAACGCGAAATGCCGCAGAGTGGAAAATCTTGGGCTGGTGATCGTGGACTACCTGCAGCTTATGACCGGATCCGGTTACGGCAAGAATAGCGACAACCGCGTCAATGTGGTCAGCGATATTTCCCGTTCTCTGAAGATCATGGCAAAGGAGCTGAACGTTCCTGTGGTTTGTCTAAGTCAGCTTTCCCGTGGTCCGGAAGGCCGTACAGATAAGCGTCCTATGCTTTCTGATCTGCGTGAATCCGGCGCAATTGAGCAGGATGCTGACGAAGTGCTGTTTTTGTATCGGGACGAATATTATAACGAAAATACAGAGGACAAGGGCATTGCCGAGTGTATCGTATCCAAAAACCGTCATGGTGAGGTAGGCACAGTAAAGCTGCAATGGATTCCTCAGTATCAGACTTTTGCGGACCGGGAGTGGAAGCATGCTGAATAAGCTTCTTGCGTTTATCCGTCGGTATCAAATGATTCAGCCGGGGGATAGGGTTGTCTGCGCGGTATCCGGCGGCGCTGATTCCATGGCGCTGCTATACGCATTTTATTTATTGGCAGACAAACTTCAAATCAGTCTTTCTGCTGCCCATTTTAATCACCGCCTTCGCAGGGAAGAATCAGACCGGGACGAATTGTTTGTCCGAGATTTCTGTGCAAAATGGGACATTCCTTTTTATTGCGGCTGCGCCGATGTAGTTGCGGGAGAAAAGGGGCTGGAAGCGGCTGCCAGGGAGGCGAGATATGCGTTTTTACGAACACTTCCCGGTAAGATCGCCACTGCCCATACCGCTGACGACAACGCGGAAACTGTGCTGATGCACATGATCCGGGGGACCGGATTAAAAGGATTGGGCGGCATCGCGCCTGTAAGGGATGATCTTATTCGCCCTATGCTTTGCATCACCCGGAAAGAAATAATGGCGTTTCTGGAAGAGTACAGCATTCCTCATGTACAGGATAGCTCCAACGATACAGATCTGTTTCTTCGCAACCGGCTGCGGCATCATATCGTACCTCTTTTGAAAAAGGAAAATCCAAAACTTGCAGAAAATATGTCTGCAATGGCCCTTGGCCTGCGGGAGGATGAAAAGCTTCTTGCAGATCTTGTGATGCAGGAAAACGCAGCCCTTTCAGTTTCTGAGCTGCGGAATATGCAGCGGGCGCAGAGAAGCAGGCAGCTTGCTTCTTTTTTGGAGAGCTCCGGCGTTCGGGAACCGGAGAAGGAGCATATTGCCCTTGCGGAAAGTCTTGTATTTTCTGACAATCCCTCTGCAATAGCCAGTTTTCCCAATGGAGTAACTCTTTGCAGAAACTACGACAAGTTGGAAACTTTGATCAGCAAAGAAGCAATAAAAACAACACCTATTTCTTGTCCCGGTGTCACGCCGATTGAGGAACTGGGTATGAATATTATTTGTGAAACAGTAGATTCCGTCTGTGACAGCAGACCGGACAGCTTTGTTGTTTCACCCATAGGTAAGGTCGTGCTTCGTCATAGGATTTCCGGTGATGAGATCCGGGTTTCCGGTGGGACGAAGAGCGTTAAGAAGCTTTTTATAGACAGAAAAATTCCCGCCCGGGAACGGATGCGGATCCCGGTGATCGCGGATGCGTCCGGCGTTCTAGGCGTATACGGATTCGGCGCGAATTTGGACAGACAGGACGGACAGTTAGTCCGAATTACTTTTGAGGATTTATAACCCAGCGACGGCTGAAATAGATATAATGGGATCAATGGGAGGACTCTATATGGAAAAAAACATACAAAAGGTGCTTATCAGCGAGGAGCAGCTCCAGACAAAGATTCAGGAAATGGCAAACCGGATCTCCTGTGAATACGCCGGAAAAGACCCGATTTTTGTTGGTGTTCTAAAGGGTGTTGTTATGTTCTTCGGCGATTTTGTGAAAAGGATCACAGTGCCTTGCCAGATCGACTTTATGTGTATTTCTTCCTATGAGGGTACTTCTTCCACAGGCAAAATGGTAGTCAAAAAAGACATCTCAGCGGACATTAAGGGACGCCATGTGGTGATCCTGGAAGACATTTTCGATACAGGCAACTCCTTGGAGTTTACTTATCATTATCTGCTTAGCAAAGAGCCTGCGTCCTTGAAGATCTGTACTTTGCTGGATAAGCCGGAGCGCAGAAATCCTGCGGTAACTGTGAAACCGGACTATACCGGTTTTGTGATCCCCAATGAATTTGTGGTGGGTTACGGACTGGACTTTAACGAACATTACCGCAATTTGCCCTACGTTGGCGTTTTGAGACCGGAAGCATATCAGAAATAAGGAGTAACCCTGTTTTGAAAAATCGCAAATTCATTTCTATTATAATTTATATAGCAGTTCTTATTGGAGCATTTTCCCTGATGTTAGGAATCTTTAGCACTGGCAGGGATAATCTAACATATTCTCAGGTAATGGAGCTGTTTTTGAAGGAACAGGTTCGCAGCTTTGTAGTAGATGGCGACACGATCCAGATGCAGCTTCATGAAGCATATAACGGTGACACAAAGGTTTATGCGGTGCTGTCTGACCCCAGCGGATTCCGACAGGATATTTGGGCGTTGTTAATTGCTCAGACGGAATCCGGCGTTCTGGAGAGCTATGATTTTCTGCCTCAGGACACTATGTCTCCCTACGATTTTATTTTCCCCATAATCTTAGCAGGACTTGCGCTGATTTTTATTTGGGTGTTGCTGGCAGGCCGCGCAAACAGTAATAACCCGTTAAATAATTTCGGAAAGGCAAGAACGGTAAATGGTTTGCAGGGCGGCAAGAAGGTCACATTTGACGATGTTGCCGGCGTGGACGAAGAGAAGGCTGAACTGCAGGAAGTGGTAGATTTTCTTCGCAATCCCAAAAAGTTTACAGAAATCGGCGCTAAGATCCCCCACGGTATTTTGCTGTCCGGCCCTCCGGGTACCGGTAAGACTTTGCTTGCCAGGGCAGTAGCAGGGGAGGCGGACGTACAGTTTTTATCCATCTCCGGCTCTGATTTCATGGAGATGTATGTTGGAGTTGGCGCCAGCCGTGTCAGAGATCTGTTTGACCAGGCTAAGAAAATGGCGCCGGCGATCATATTCATTGATGAGATCGATGCGGTAGGCCGTAAGCGTGGTTCCGGTCTGGGCGGTGGCCATGACGAAAGAGAACAGACATTGAATCAGCTGCTGGTAGAGATGGACGGCTTTGATAAAACAGAAGGCGTTATCGTTCTTGCAGCCACAAACCGGCCGGATATTCTGGACGCTGCGCTGCTTCGTCCCGGCCGTTTTGACCGACAGATCTATGTCAATACACCGGACTCCAGAGGCCGTGAGGAGATACTGAAGGTGCATGCCAAGGGCAAACGACTGGACGCAGATGTGGATCTGCATGTTGTTGCCATGACGACCTCTGGATTTACCGGCGCGGATCTTAGCAATCTTATGAATGAAGCGGCAATTATGGCGGCAAGAGATAATCGTCCTGCACTCAACATGCAGGATCTCAATGACGCTATGATGAAGATCATTGCCGGCCCTGAGAAACGCAGCCGTGTCCGTTTGCAGAGAGATCTTAAGATCACAGCTTTTCATGAAGCAGGACATGCTGTGGCAATGTATCATCTTCCGACCCATGATCCTGTGCATCAGATTTCTATCATTCCCAGAGGCCGCGCTCTTGGTGTGACCTGGACCCAGCCTCAGGAGGACAGCAATCATCTTACCCGTAACGAAATGTATGAACGGATCGTAGGCTTGCTGGGCGGCAGAGTTGCAGAAGCTGTTTTCCTGCAGGATATCTCCACGGGCGCATCCAATGATATTGACCGGGCATCCCAACTGGCAAGGGATATGGTTGCCCGTTACGGCATGAACGAATCTCTCGGTACGGTGTCCTATGTTAATAATAACGAGATCTTTATTGGCAGAGACTATGAAAAGACCAAGAGCTATTCTGAAAAAGTTGCAGGCACCATTGACGACGAAGTGAAGGCACTGATCGATCGGGCTTACCGTCAGTGTGAGGAGATACTCAAAAAAGACGAAGAAAAGCTTAGAAAGATCGTTGATTTTCTCCTTGAGAATGAAACGATGTCCGGTATGCAGTTTGCTCAGTGCATGCGAGGCGAAGAGATCAGGGAAGGCGGAACAGGTTCTCTGTTTGACGCATTTTCCAAAGAATAATCATGTATCCGCTGTGCAGTTTTTCTACACAGCGGATATTTTTATAAATGCATTTGTGAAATATATACAAAACAGAAGCCGATTTTTCGTTACTTGAAATGCAAAATAAAGATTAAAATTCATCTTTCCTCCGGATATTTGTGCTATAATATTAAGGGCAGGGGATGCCTGCCTGAAGCAGCACAGTAAAGGAGCGGCTATGAATAATATTCTGTTTTTCTTAATGCCAAAAGCGATGTGTGCTTTTGTGTATGATGACTTTACCATTCGACAGGCCCTGGAACGGATGGAGTCGGCAGGCTATGCGGCATTGCCGATTCTCAACAAACGGGGAGAATACAGAGGTACATTAACAGAGGGCGATCTTTTGTGGGCACTAAAAAACATATGTTATATGGATATGAGACAGGCAGAAGCACGGCGGATCATGGAGATCACCCGGAGAAAGGATAATATCCCTGTCCGTGTCACCACAAGCATGCATGAGCTTGTTCGTCGGGCAGGAAACCAGAATTTTGTTCCTGTTGTTGACGACAAGGATACATTTATCGGTATCGTAACAAGAAGTTCGATCATTAAGTATTGTCAGGAAAAACTTTTTCAGGAAGATTAAACGGGAAAGCCCTCTCTGCGGAGAGGGCTTTTTCTGTTGCAATCAACAGTAAAATCTGTTAAAATAAATAGATGAATGAATTCTGGAGGAATCTCATGGATGACGAGAAGCTGAAAAAACAAATAGGAGCCAATATAGGCGCATACCGAAAGCGTATGGGCTTTACTCAGGCGCGGCTTGCGGAGAAATTGAATTACTCGGATAAAGCTGTTTCCAAATGGGAACGGGGAGAGTCCGTTCCGGATGTTACAACGCTGATTCAACTGGCGAATTTATTTGATGTGACGGTCAATGATCTTCTGGTTGATCCCAATGCCCTTCCGGAAAATACCGGAACCGTGGAACGGGTTATCGGCAAAGCTGTGGAAAAGACATTGAAACGGAAAGCGGATAAGCGGATCATTTTGGCGCTGTCCTCGATCCTTGTTTGGTTTGTTGCGCTGTTTATATTTGTAGTGTTGTCCAGCTTGAATATTCCTAAGAGCTGGATCGCGTTTTTCTATGCGATCCCTGTCAACGCTATCGTACTGTTAAGTCTTCGTTCCGCCTGGAAGGATTTTCGCTGGAATCAACTTCTGATCTCAGGGATCGTCTGGGGAGCACTGCTCTGTTTTTATATGACATTTTTGGTGTTTGGACATATTCATTTGTGGCGTGTGTTCTTGTTGGGCATACCCGGACAGATAGCGATTTTGTTGTGGGCAAGACTGTTTCATTCCAACTCCAAGGAGAATCAGAATGGATAAAAAGACGTTGCGCATTATGATCCGTGAAAAAAAGCGTGCAATGACGCCGGAACAGATCCAAGCGGCAAGCAGGCAGTTGGCAGACCTTTTTCTTGCGACAGAACAATATAAAAATGCTGAGACGATTTACGGCTATTTGCCTTATAATCAGGAAGTCCGGACTGTGCCGATTTTGGAACAGGCGCTAAAAGAGGGGAAACGGGTTGCCGTCCCAAAGATTTATGGGGATGAAATGAAGTTCATTTACCTCTCTGATCTGAACGATGTAGAAAAAGGCTATTCCGGTATTCCGGAGCCTGTTGATGACGGTCCTGTGGCAGAAGACCCTACTGCATTGGTCTTAATGCCCGGACTTGCCTTTGATGAGAAAGGCCACCGGATCGGTTATGGCGGTGGATTTTACGATAAGTTTCTTTCGAAAGAACCAAACCATCCCACAGTGGCGCTTTGCTATGATTTTCAGATTGTAGAAGAATTGCCTGTGGATTCTTATGATATTCCGGTGGACTGTGTCCTCTGGGCATGAGGTAAAACAATGGAATTTTTGCTCATTATTCTTGTTGCTGCGCTTGTTTTTGGAATTTGCTTCATAATTGACAAGGGGTTTACAAAGGTATTCCGGGGCACGGAGCAGCATAAGTCGGGACTATCTGTCCGGTTTAATAAGCACTACGGATCTATGGGTCTAATTCTCACAGTTCTCGGTGTGGCGGCTCTTTTTGCAGGGTCTTCAGAAGGCACGCTGCTTTATATCTGCGGTGGGATCCTGGTCGTTGCCGGCATTTGTCTTATGGTCTATTACATGACCTTTGGCGTGTTTTATGACGAAGAAAGCTTTGTGTTGACAACTTTTGGAAAGCAAAGCAAAACATATCAGTTTAAGGATATCCGTGGGCAGCAGCTGTATAACAGCTATGGAAACACTTTGATCGAATTATACTTATCGGACGGAAGAACTGTCCAGCTCCAATCCAAAATGGAGGGAGTATATCCTTTCCTGGACAAGGCTTTTGAAGGTTGGCTGCGACAGACAGGCAGATGTATAGAGGATTGCGATTTTCATGACCCGGAAAACAGCTGTTGGTTTCCGCCTTTGGAGGACTGAGTATGCATATTCCTAAGGGGACCACCGCCCAATTGGAGCTTGTAACGTTCCAACAGGCATTAGAAGCGGCAAATACACCAAATCCCGATTACGATATAGAAAAGTGGATATATGCTCCGAATTTTTACTCGGAGTACCGATATATCCTGGGCACACGGGGCAATAATCCGCTGATCTGCATCGGAATCAATCCGTCAACAGCAGAGCCTGACGATCTGGACAACACCTTGAAGTCTGTTGAGCGGATCGCGTTGGGGAACGGCTTTGACAGCTTTATTATGTTCAATGTCTACGCTCAGCGGGCAACAGACCCGGATTCCATGGAAAAGGAATGCAATTATCTGTTGCATAAAGAAAATCTGGAAGCTTTTCGGTATGTACTTTCGATATCCAAGGAACCGGCTGTATGGGCAGCATGGGGAACGATCATAGAAAAAAGGGACTACTTACCCGACTGTGTGCGGGATATGGTGGAAGCAGGGGAGTCTGTGGGGGCGAAATGGTACTGTGCAGGTGCGGTCAGTAAGAAAGGACATCCCCATCATCCGTTATATCTTAGAAAAGACGAGAAATTAAAACCGTTTGATATCACGGCGTATTTACAAATGCTGTAACGGAGGATGACCATGGTGGAATGTGATACCTGTTGGTATTATGATTATGATGAAGAATTTGACGAGTACCTGTGCATGATGGATCTGGATGAGGATGAAATGTACCGGATCCTCACATCCCGGAGTAACCACTGTCCTTATTATCGGCAGGGGGATGACTACACGTTGGCAAGGAGGCAGTAATATGAAACGTTTATTATCTATACTGATCCTTGCGGTACTGCTGTTATCGGGATGCGCGTCGGATGAAGCGCCGGAGACCAGCGATTTCACAACAGAGCAGCCAACGGTAGAAACCACAGCGCCGGGTACATATGAATCCAACAGTGAAATGGAACAGCAGACAGCAGGCGCTGTGAAGGCGTATTCTCTGAACACACAGAGGTATCTTTGGGTAAAGCCTATGGGCGGAAGCCTGCTTCTCAGCTCTGAAGGAAATCCCGGAGAGCTGACTGTGCTGACAGGGGAGCGGCGCTATGTATCTGCAAAAGGGGAGATAGACCTGCCTGAGAACGATGCCCTATGGCAGATCACAGCCATGGGTATTGCCTATTATTCAGAAGAAAGCCGCAGCGTGATATATTTGGATTCTTCTCTGCGTCAGATCGACGCTGTCGCGCTGCCGGAGATCGCTTTGGGGAATCCTCTTATTGACGCGTATAACAATGTTATTTACTACTCCACTGGAAATGAGATTCGGGCGCTTGACCCGGATACCGGGATCTCCCGCTTGGTTCGGCAGTTTTCAGCTGATAAGGCAGAGCTGGTTGATCTGCATTTTGACGGAGAAGTCATTGTATGCCGCCTGACTGCAGAAAAGGGAGAAACAAGTATTATATACTTATCTTCAGAAACCGGAACGACCGTAAGCACAGACCAGAATATTCATTCTCTGAATACGTATGGGAATGCCTATTTTGCATTGCGGCAGGACGGCACATTCCGCCAGCAAATATGCGGTCTAAGACAAGAGGAGGCCACCGCGTATGATCTGCAGGTAGACGGACAGCTCACGCCTGTTCTGGCTATAGGCGGTGTTGTTTCAGCTGAACTGAAAGAAGATGGACTGTATCTGGATCTGTATTCCATTTCCGACGGGAAAAGGACTCACGCTATAACCCTCCCCGGAGTGACAGAGCTTACCCATATATCTGCCGATAGCTCCGGCGTATGGGTACTTGCAGGGACGCCTTCTCAGCAGAATTTGTACTATTGGAATGTTACCGAAAGTCCTGTTGAAGATGACACAGTATATTTCGCTGATGTATATACCGCGGAATCTCCGGACCAAGAAGGCCTTGCGTTGTGTCAAAGCCGGGTAGATGCCCTTAATAAAAAACACGGTCTTGATATTCGTATTTGGAACGATGCGGTGAAAGAGCCGGGGGAATATACATTAACAGCAGAATACCAGACAAAAGTTATCAACAAATGTCTGGACGAACTGGAATCCGTGCTGGATCTTTTCCCGGAAAACTTCCTGTATAAAAGCGTCAACAAACGGATCCGTATTTGCATTGTCAGAAGTGTTTCTGACGAAGTGAAAGCGGTCCAGTATTGGGTCAAGGATGATGCATTTATTGTTCTCTCAGCGGGCGTAGATGTCTATGAGTGGTTCATGAAGGGTGTCGGTTACGTGATCAGCACCAATGTAATGGGTAACAGCTCCATTCTCGATGGTTGGGCATCGCTGAATCCAGATGGGTTTACATATGGCAGCACGGATGCATTTGATAACTTCCTCTCCGGGGAATCAATGGCATTTGCCGATAAGGAATCCATAACCTCTATATCAGAGGACCGCAGCAGACTGTTCTGGTATGCCATGAAACCGGATAACGCCCAGATGTTCCAAAGCGAAACTATGCAGGAAAAGCTGGTGCTTCTTTGTAAGGGTATCCGGGATGCCTGGCGTTTAGAACGAAAGACAGATGTCTACCTATGGGAACAGTACCTTAACGAATCTATTGCCTATGTAAAGAAATAGAATTATCCCGGAAATCTAATTTGATTTCCGGGATAATTGTTACGTGTCAAGGAGGTATGGAATATCTTCATTGTGTTCATGCGCGTGACCCAGCAGTAGTATATATTGTTCTGAGGACGGTTTTTCGTCTGGAAAATATTTTTCCCAGAGCGCCTTTTTATTAGCATCAAGCATTGCTTCTGCCCAGCTTTGGTCGATAGACTGCTGAATTATGTGTTTTACCTTCCATACTGGTTGTCCCCATTCTTGGGACAGATGTCGCAGCACCCTATTTACATTAGCGCGATCATGTGTATCCATATCATCACCTCTCTGATTATTGCTACCAATATATAGTATTCTAAAAACGATATCGAAATTAGAATATATATTATTATATGTATTTCGGTTACAATATGCAAGAGGATGGTGATTTAATTGTCGAAATTTGTTGCACGCAGACCGGAAAAAGATGTGATCTCCATGCGTATTCCCACAGAAATATTAAAAGTCCTGGATGATAAAGCAGATAAGATCGGTATTAGCAGAAATGAACTTATTAACCAGATGATTTTGTTTGCATTAGCGAATATGGAAGAACCTTCGAGAGAATAATTGTCACCGCATTAGAAGCTGTTTGCTGAGTGCGGTGACTTTTTTGCTATATCTAAAAAAGTGGCATCTGCAAAAGCAGATGCCACAGATGTTATAAGGAATTATTTCAGAGACTCTTCAACAGCAACGGCTACGGAAACGGTCATACCGACCATGGGGTTGTTACCAGCGCCCAGGAAGCCCATCATTTCCACGTGGGCGGGGACGGAGGAAGAACCTGCGAATTGTGCATCACCGTGCATACGACCCATGGTATCGGTCATGCCGTAGGAAGCAGGACCTGCAGCCATGTTATCGGGGTGCAGAGTACGGCCGGTGCCGCCGCCGGAAGCAACGGAGAAGTACTTTCTGCCGTTCTCGTTGCACCACTTCTTGTAGGTGCCGGCAACGGGATGCTGGAAGCGGGTGGGGTTGGTGGAGTTACCGGTGATGGAAACGTCAACACCCTCGTGACGCATAACAGCAACGCCTTCGCGGACGTCGTCACAGCCGTAGCAGTTAACAGCAGCGCGCTCGCCGTCGGAGTAAGCGATCTTGTTGACGATCTGCAGCTCGCCGGTGTAGTAGTCGAACTTGGTCTGCACATAGGTAAAGCCGTTGATACGGGAGATGATCTGTGCAGCGGCCTTGCCCAGACCGTTCAGGATAACGCGCAGGGGCTTGGTGCGGACCTTGTTTGCGTTGAGGGCGATCTTGATAGCGCCTTCCGCAGCGGCAAAGGACTCGTGACCGGCGAGGAAGCAGAAGCAATCCGTCTCGTCGGAGAGCAGCATTGCGCCGAGGTTGCCGTGGCCGAGACCAACCTTACGGTTTTCAGCAACGGAGCCGGGGATGCAGAATGCCTGCAGACCGATACCGAACGCCTCAGCAGCGTCAGCAGCGTTGGTGCAGCCCTTCTTGATTGCGATTGCGCAGCCGACGGTGTACGCCCACTTTGCGTTCTCGAATGCGATGGGCTGGGTTTCCTCAACTATCTTATAGGGATCGATGCCCTTAGCGTCGCAGATTGCCTTGCATTCGTCGATCGAGGAAATGCCATATTCTTTCAGAACGCCGAGGATCTTTACCTCACATCTTTCATAACCTTCAAAATATACCATATTCTCTATCCCTCCTTATTCTTTACGAGGATCGATGTACTTCACAGCGTCGTTGAATCTGCCGTAAGTACCCTTGGACTTTTCGTATGCTTCGCCGGGTTCCATGCCCTTCTTGATGAAGTCAGTCATCTTGCCGAGAGAAACAAATTCGTAACCGATGACCTGATCGTCGGCATCAAGCGCCATTCTGGTGCAGTAGCCTTCGGTCATTTCGAGGTAACGAACGCCCTTTGCCTTGGTGCCGTACATGGTATCGACCATGGAACGCTCACCCTTACCGAGGTCTTCCATACCTGCGCCGATAACGAGACCGCCTTCGGAGAATGCGGACTGGCTGCGGCCGTATACGATCTGGAGGAAGAGTTCACGCATAGCGGTGTTGATCGCGTCACATACAAGGTCGGTGTTGAGAGCTTCGAGAAGGGTCTTGCCCGGGAGGATTTCTGCAGCCATAGCAGCAGAGTGGGT
>JAZNZT010000071.1:0-4257 GCA_045595075.1 Faecousia sp. | reverse complement strand
GTATGGTCTAAACTATTAATGTCTTTTTCTTTCACGATGAAGACCTCCTCATTATGGTAGTTGTGTGGTCGGCAAACCACTTCTACTATAATGGGGAGCCTTTTTCTTGTCTACTTCACTTCTCGCTAGAAGCTATTTTTTGTCCCCCGGCAGAGCCGGGGGTTGCCTTTGGTCCTGCCAAAACGAATTCTTCGCTTCGCTCAGAATGACAGAGGAACGAACCTAGATAAAGAATTTTCGCTCCATGACTTCCCGGGCGCTGCGGCAGATGGCAAGGAAGATCAGAAGGCCGCCCAGAAGCGCCAGAGTTGTCAGCGGATACAGTGACCAGCCGTAGAACCGGGGGATCCGGAAAGTGATATTCATTAAAAATTCCGCCATAAGCAGGATGCCGCCGAAAGCGATGGCAGCGCCGCCGTAAATATAGAGCTTGCCCCGGCGGACGTACCGCAGAAGGGTGGTCATAGCGGTGACGATAATGCCGATACCGCCTAATACAGGAAAGGCAAAGCGGAGAAACCAGCCGCCGTTGGTAACAAGGTCTATGTACAAAAGGTATACCAGGGCGCTGGCAAAGCCGCAGGGTACAAAAATGACGGGATTGGGCCGCCGAAACCATACGGGCAGGACCACGCAGACGTACCCGACCAGCATGGCGCCGATCACGTAACCGGACCAGGTTACGGTGCTGTTCTCCCGAAGATCGGCGATCAGCACCAGCAGCAAGGGCAGGATAAAGACCGCGGTGACAATGGATTGCAAAAGCAGGAAATGTTTCGGCGGGCGAGGATATGTGTCCCTGGGATATAACGGCTCTTCCCGGGCTTGCTCCAGGGTGGGATGGTAGACTTCTGTGGCGCACAGAGGACATTTTTTCTCTGTGTCTGCCAGTTTAACGCCGCAGTTGATGCAATACATAGCGTTCTCCTTTATGTGTGGATCATTGGTTGTTGCTCCGGACTTGAGCAGTAAGTCCCAGTTTTTGCAGCGCCATATGGAAATGCCGCTCCAGATCGGGCTGTTTGATATTGCGGATAAAGTTGATGTACAGAGTATCGCCATAGGAAAGCACACCGCAGTTGCCGACGCCGCTTGCCTGCACCCCGAGAATGAAATCCATCCGGGTCACGTACGCTGCCATTTCCGCAGGCAGCTTCACCTGTCCAAGGTTAGACAGACTAAGACAGCTTTTGCGCTCCCCTACCGCGTCAAAAATCGCCCGCATCACAAGGTTTTTGATAAACAGGGGCATGATCCGCACAGCCATAAGCTCCTCGCTTGTTACATTGGCGGCGATCTTCATGCTCATCTGCTTGGGAGTGATCTCCATGCCCATCTGGTGATGGGCCAGCTTGCAAAGCTCGGAAAAACTGTATGTTCCCAGCTTCGGCAGGATCTCCGGGGAGGTGTACAGAGCAAAATTCCGCAAGGTATGACTGGGGAATATCCGCCGCAGATTCACCGGGATCTGGACCTTAACAGGCTTGCGTTTCCGGCGGACAGGGATTTTTTCTGCTTGCAGGGTCTGGATGGCCTGGAGCATGACCGCGCACAAAAAGGCAGTCAGACTGACCCCGGATTCATGGGCTTTTTCCAAAACATGTTTTACCGGCAGTTCAAAGCAGGTCACATGCCGGAAACCGTCTTCCTCCGGCGTACCGGGAAGCTCCCATGCGGTGCTTTCCTTGCGGCTGGCGGTGAGGCTGCCGGCGTATTTTGGGAAGCTGTCTTCCAGCTCTCCGGGGTCGGGCTGGGCAGTCCGGTCCAGGATCCCCTCCCCTGTGGCATTTACTCCGTACTTTTGCAGAAGGTATTCTGCAAGCAGGGTTTTCAGAAAAACAAGAGCGCCTGTACCGTCGGTAAGAGAATGGAAAAGCTCCAGGGCGATGCGGTTTTGGTAAACGATCACCCGGAAAGCGCATTGACGGATCTCCTCCCGGCTCATCCGGGTCAGGGGGTAGCTGTATTCCTCCCGGATGGGAGGCGCATGCTCCAGCTGCTGCAGATAATACCAGAACATGCCTTTGCGAAGCCGGGCGGCAATGGAGGGAAACCGGGGAACGGTCACATCCAGCGCTGATTGCAGCACTGCGGTGTCCACCGGCTCTGTAAGCGTAGCGGAGAGCCGGTAAACGTTGCTCCAGTTTTGCCGCCGGGCAGCAGGATAGATCTTGGCGGCGTTATCCAATTTCAGCCAGCGCAAGGGCGTTTTGCTCATAAAAGGTCCTCGATTCTGTTATGTGTACTGATCTATGGTCTGCTGGATCCGGTCTTTGACCAGATGGGCAAGCTCAGTGGATTTCATGTCCTTGTATTCCTCGTAGGAAACAGGCTTCAGGTAGTGCAGCTGGACAGTTACCGGGCGACTCCCCTTTTGATCCAGCACCTTAAAGCTGTCAATAAACACCATGGGAACGATGGGGCATTTGGCTTTCATAGCCGCCCGGAAGCTGCCACCGTGGAATTCGTTCATTTCGTTGCCTTTTCGGCTGCGAGTGCCTTCGGGGAAGATCACATAATTGCGACCTTTCAGCACCTCTTCCGTAACAGAACGGATCACCGTCAGAGACTGCCGGGGGTCTTCCCTATCCATGGCAAAGGAGTTGGTGCAGGCGTAGATCTGCTTGAGCAACGGGGCGTTTTTCAGCTCCTTTTTATAGACGATGGAAAGGGGTGCATCGCAGCTTGCGCCGATGGCGAGCACGTCAAACAAGCCCTGGTGGTTGCCATAGAGCATAAATCCGTTTTCTGCCGGGAGGTTCTCTTTGCCGAAGACCTGAAGGTCGATGTTACCGGCGTTTACGGCGCGGCGCAGGATTTTCTGAATGTGCTGCCACTTTTCAAGCTCCGGATATTTGTCTGTGTGCTTGGCGTAGTGGCACAGTTTGCCGTACAGACCGGGTAGCCGGTGGATATTCTTTATCAGCATTAAAGCGATTCGGTTCATGTAAAACGACCTCCGGAGTTTTGTCATTTCTTTTGTACCACATGCCGGCAGGTTTTTCCAGAGAAATTTGCGAATTCTCCTTTGCAGGGCAGCTGCTCCACTGGCGGTAGGAGCAAATTGCGGATCGCCGGCGGTCAGTAACCACCCGCAGGAGGGGCGCGCCCATCCCTTACAACCAAAAGCTGTGGAAAAGGCTGTTTACAGGTTGTGAAAATGGGCGATTTGACCATAAACAGGGGTAAAATTCGTACAAAATGACCATGCAAAAAAAGCAAGTCATGCTTGCAATCGGAGGGTCTTGATATTATAATTAGGGTGTATAAGCATCCGTATGCGCTGAATCGCCCGGAGTGCCCGACCGGGGGAGAAGCGCCAAAGGGTGCGGCTACGGAAGACAAGCTTTTGCCAAAACCAAAAAGGCTCTGCCCAAGCCTGTTTGGAATGCTGGTAAATCTAAGGTTGTCATTGCGAGGAGGCGTAAGCCGACGCGGCAATCCGCATCCTGCGATGCAAAGCATCGCGCGAGCCTATGGCTCACAGGGGAACGGATTCTCACGCCAGTCTGAGGACTGGTCTCAGAATGACAAGGACTCTTGATTTGCTGACATAGCGGCGAAAGAAATGTCTTCAAAAAGGAATGTGGTCGGAGCTCTGCTCCGGTCCGCAGGGTAAGGATGCGTGGACGGATGAGATCCGCCACAGAACACCTTGTCATTCTGAGCCTGCCTGGCAGGCGTGAGAATCCGTTTTTTAGCTGAAAGGAACGGTTTCCGACTCGCTAAGAGCCGCCTTGCGGTGGTTGCTCGCTGGACGCGCCTGCGGGCGCAGTGCCACGACTTGCAAAGCAAGCCTCGCAATGACAGAGAGTATTTAGTAGACGGATGTTGTCCGTCTTCGCATCCCCTCCTTCCGCGGACCGGGCCGGAAAACTGACCGGTTCTATGCTCCCTGGCCATGCCAAGTGAAGAAGATGTCATTCTGAGACAGTAGGGGCGATCACGGATCGCCTGCAGACGAAGAAACCCCTCACAGACAGCTTGCCCGGCTGACAGCTTCCCCCAGAGGGAAGCCCAGGAGAACGGATTCTTCGCTGTCGCTCAGAATGACAGAAGAAATCCTTGGCTTGCTTCCCTGTCCACGGATGTGGGCACCACTCGCAACGGATGTTGCGGAAATCTCAATAAAAAATAATTGAGGAGGAAGAAAATGAGCAAAACATGTAAACGGCTGCTGAGCATGGTCGTAGCTCTGGTGATGGTCCTGTCTATGGTCCCCGCCGGCGTTTTCCACACCCATGTTCATGCAGAGGA
>JAZNZT010000070.1:0-5328 GCA_045595075.1 Faecousia sp. | reverse complement strand
TCTGCGCAAGCAGATCATCTTCGAGAGGGTCTGAGGATGAAGCACCTACCCGAATGGCCTGCTCCGCTGCTTCGGAAATGGCTCCTGTCCGCTGCCATTGGTCTGGGATGCCTGCTCGTAGGCATTATCATGTATATTGCTTTGGCTGATAAGGTCATGCTGATGCTCTCCATCCTGCTGACGCTGCTGACTGCCGGGCGCTGCATGATACTCTACCGACAGATCGGACGCGAAGCCTACGAATGCGTGGAGGGCGTCTGCATCAAGATCCAAAAGGCTCCCCTGCGCAAGCAGAGGAGCCTTTGCCTTATCACAGAGAGCGGTAATGAACACACGGTGACCTTGGACACAAGAATCCCTGTCCGCATCGGTAACTGCTACCGCCTGTTCTATCTGGCCACGGCGGATGATGGTATGTACCAGCTCTTTTCCGCTCAGCAGCAGTTTCTTGCTCTTGAAGATTTGGGAGAGTATCAAGTTTCCGACATTCTGCAGGAAACGGAAAAAGCATAAGACCAGTCCCGTTTGATCCGGGACTGGTCTATAAGGTCATCCCCCGTATTTCTTCAGCAGCTTTTCGACATCCGCCGTTTTCAGAACTTTTCCGGCAGAAACTACTTTTTCATTGATGGCGACAGCGGGCATGCTCATGACGCCGTAATTCATGACCTTCTCCATATCAGTGATGTACTCCACCTCCACAGATAGGCCCATATTCTTGACGGCAACCTTTGCATTCTCAAACTGCTCATGGCAAGACTTGCAGCCAGCGCCCAAGACCTTGATGCAGCAGATACCGTTTACAGCTTCGCCGCAGCAGTCGTTGATGTTTTCTGCTACCTCTGCATCCATGACCTCGCAGCCGCCGCTGCAAGCGCAGGTGGGAACCTGCTTCTCTTCCTCTTTCTTCTTACCAAAACCAAACAAACCCATAATCGTATCCTCCTAAAATAGTTTTTGATTAAAACGCGAGCCAGAACATATACAGTCCGATGAGCAGGATCGCTGTACCCATGGCCGTTTTCATGATGGTTGCAACCTTGTTATACTTTTCGCTGCTGTTGATCTTCTGCACAAAGCCCACCGAAGTTCCTGCAACCATGACCAACGCACTATGACCGATGGAATAGAGCAACATCAGCAGAATACCCCAGAGAAGATTTCCCTCTCTTGCCACAATGGCCAGCAAGGCGATCAGTACCGGCGTGGAGCAAGGTGAAGAAAATACTCCTCCCAGAATGCCTGCCAGAAAGGCTCCGACAAAACCACGCTTTTTGCTCCTCGAAAGCAAATTAACCGAGGGAATGAAGTTGAATATCTCCCAAGTTTGCAGAGCCATCAGCACCATCAGCACACCCAGCAGCATATACCAGACCGGCGATGATGTACCCATCAGCTTGCCGGCAGAGGTGGCAATGATGCCAAGAGCTACAAATGTGCCAGCGGTTCCCAGAGAGAACACGGCGGAGTAAGCAAAAGCTTTCTTCGTGTTTCGCTCCCCAACACCACCCACATAGCCGATGATCAGCGGCACACTGGACAGCGAACAGGGTGTCACAGAAGTCAGAACCCCTGCCAGTAACGCCAGTAAGGGCGCTATCCACAAGTTAACTCCAATGATTTCTGCAATTCGGGAGAGCCAGATATCGATCAAACTATTCCACCCCCATCTCCGCAAGAATCAGACGCATCTGTTCCTCTGTCAGTCCACCCTGATGAGCGGTAAAGATGTGTTCGTTGGTGTCCCGGTGGCTGTACATGATGAAGTCAATCTGAGATGCCAGCTCCTCACTGGGAACAAATGGTGTCCCGTCTGCATTGACCAGAATCTGAGTAGGAATGACCTGCACCGGAACATTGCCGGCGGCATCGGGGTACTGCCAAACATCCACGAATTTGATGAAAGCTTTGCCTTGCATCTCTTCGTTCAGCGTCTTGAGAATGGGAGCCATTTGTTTACATGGGATGCAGGAGTCAGCTCCGTAGTCAATAATGACGGGCAATCCGTGTTCCGCAAGGGCTTCAAAATCGACCTCTTCAGTTGCATTTAAGCTAAACTCCGCTTCCGAATCAGTGGTTTCCAGAACAGAGGAAGGCGAAGAACCATTTTTGATGAACCACATGACTCCGATCACAACTGCAATGAGAACCGGGATCGCAATTCTAACCCATCTGGTTGTTTTCTGTTCCATTGGGTCAACCTCCGCAGGAGCCGCCACAGCTACAGGAGATGGTTTCAGTCTCCTCAGCGCTGCCTTCAAAGCGCTGTTTTAGCTTCTGATAATAATTTGAAACGCTTTTATCTCCATCGTTGTTCAAGAACAGGCAGTACGGCAAACTGTCGGTCTCTCTGTGCTTCTTGACGCAGGCACAGCAGCGCCCGTTGTTGGGGCAGGTTTTCTTAGGGCATGCGCATTCTGTTACATTTGGACATTGCATGATGGAACCTCCTTTCTCATCAAATCAGCAAGAATTGAATTGCGTTGAAGAAATATCCCACCAGAATGATCCCGATGGTGCAGATCACCACGAAAACACCCAGCAGCTTCGGTTTGACCGCTTTGCGGAGCATAATCATGGAGGGCAGAGACAGCGTTGTGACACCCATCATGAAGGACAGTACCACGCCCAACTGCGCTCCCTTTGCCAACAGAGCTTCAGCAATGGGGATCGTACCGAAGATGTCGGCATACATGGGAACGCCGGCAACTGTTGCGAGGATCACACCGAAAGGATTACCACTACCAAGTGCCTTCACGATGAATTCTTCAGGAATCCAGTTATGGATGAATGCACCAATGCCGACGCCAATCAGCACATAGGGAGCAACCTTTTTGGCGGTTTCTACAACCTGTTCCCAAGCGTACTTGATGCGATCCTTGAAGTGTAGCTCCTCCTGCGGAACATCAATGGCCTTACCGTTGCGAATGTATTCTTCTACCTGACTCTCCAGATGCAGCTTCTCAATCAGCGTACCGCCTACAACGGCAATCACCAGACCAAGCAGCACATAGACGATGGCAACCTTCCAGCCGAAAATGCTCATCAGCAGAACCAGACTTCCCAGATCAACCATGGGAGAGGAAATCAAGAAAGAGAAGGTCACACCCAACGGCAGTCCTGCGCTGGTAAAACCAATAAAGAGCGGAATGGAGGAACAGGAGCAGAACGGAGTTACCGTTCCCAGCAGTGCGGCAATGCAATTGGCACCGATGCCGTGAAACCTGCCAAGGATTTTCTTTGTCCGCTCCGGCGGGAAATAACTCTGAATGTATGAGATGATTAGGATCAAGACGCCTAACAGTACCATGATCTTGATGACATCGTAAAAGAAAAACTGAACACTGCCGCCGATCCGACTGACAGGATCTAAACCACACGCCTCAACCAAATTGCCAATCAGCCTGTTCAGCCATTGCATACCCAGAACTTCGTTCTGAAAGAATGCCCATCCGGTTCGTAATGCTTCCATAAAAACATCCTCGCTTTCTTGTTAAATCAAGTTTTTTCGATTTGAAGTGTCCGTAAAAAGCCATCTCCTCACAGGGATGGCCTTTTAACTCATTTGCAGCATTTTCCGCATCCGGCATCCGTATCAGTAACGGCGGTAATCTCTTTCAGAAGCTCAATCGCCTTTTCGCTGCCATAGCTGCTGATCTGATAATGCGTCCATTTTCCGTCCTCACGTCCAGTTACAATACCGGACTCACAGAGGATCTTCATGTGATAGGAAAGGGACGATTGGGGCATACCCATTTCCTCAATCAACACACAGGCGCACTTCTCACCGCCATGCAGAAGTTCCAGAATCCGCTGCCGACGCTCGTCGCATAGTGCCTTGAACACCTTGGCGCGTTCTTCGTATACTGTTGCCACGCAATCACCTCAAATCAACTTTTCTTGATGTATTATATGCCTCAAAACCAAAAAAGTCAATATGAAATTCAAAAACTTAGGTAGTCACCTCTACCAACTGATTTATATTGTTATTTATTGATTAGATACTCTATTTCTCATTCATCCGTTCTACAACTTTTTCCGCTATCTTCTCAGCAACTTTTTCTAAAAGTACATCCCCAGTTTTTGTACTATAATACTTCCAATTAAAATTGGGGCTGCTAAGCAAATCATTGAGATGTTGATAACGCTCCCCAAAATCTTTAGCACCATCTAAAGCCTCGTACTCGTTCAGATCTGCTTCAAGCATTTGAAAGTCAAAATCTGTAAAGAACAAAGAAAACAAAGCTTTGACCATATAATATAGCTCGTCCTCTTTTGTGAGCCCTACATCATAAATTGGAATATCCTCGTCTTCCGCCCGCGCACCTTCAAATGCAATCGCGGCTTTTTCCAATTCGTACCTATTCCATTCAACCGAATCCACAGGATTGTTTTCTGCTCTTAATATTTGCTTCTTTATAAGCTCGCTAATGTCCTTATGCGATATAATTTCGTCCAAGAACGAGGAGCTAAGGCAAGCCACATTTTTCCCGCCTTGCGTAAGCTTAATATACACTTGGTTACTGTATTCTGGGGTATCAAAAATTGCTCTTATTCTTTTCTCCAAAGATTTCAGAGACATACTATCAACTGGAGGCATTCCCATATGATTTAATGCGCTATACGCAAAATCCCTTGCGCTAAAATCTTGAGGAGTCTTTTCAAAATATTCTCTTCCCAATTTATCCTTAAGCAATTCTTTATCAACTACACATTGTCCCTTACGGCAAAGAATAGTTGAAGGATAGTGTTGCAACACATAAGAAATCAAATTCTTTGTAATGCCATTCTGATATTTTATAGCTAAATCATCTTCAATCCATACACAAACGGCCTCACAATATTTATCAATACTAACCATTGCACACATCTTGGTATTCCTTTCCGCTTTCATGTAATGAATTAAAAAGAGAGGCGATACTCAACGTACCACCTCTCTTTTGAGCGTGTTCTCAATAATCAGTCGTAAGATGGTCGTAAATCACAACCATTATAGTCAAAAAACGCTGATATTACAATATTCTTTAGTCTAGGGGCTTCATTGTGGGGAACAGAATAACCTCACGGATGGTATCCTGGCCGGTCAGCAGCATGACGCAGCGGTCGATGCCCATGCCCATGCCGCCGGTGGGAGGCATACCATACTCCAGAGCGGTGAGGAAATCCTCGTCCAGCATCTCGGTCTCGTCGTCGCCGCGCTCGCGCTGCTCCACCTGCTTTTCAAAGCGGTAGCGCTGATCGATGGGATCGTTCAACTCGGAGTAGGCGTTGGCCAGCTCACTGTGGCAGACAAACAGCTCGAAGCGCTCGGTAAGCCGGGGATCGGCG
>JAZNZT010000069.1:0-23568 GCA_045595075.1 Faecousia sp. | reverse complement strand
GACCAAGGACGACCACATCATCTCCGCTGCTTCCTGCACCACCAACTGCCTGGCTCCCATGGCTAAGGCTCTGCACGAGCTGGCTGGCATCGAGGCTGGTATTATGTGCACCATCCACGCTTACACCGGCGACCAGATGATCCTGGACGGTCCTCAGAGAAAGGGTGACCTGCGCCGTAGCCGCGCTGGCGCTATCAACATCGTTCCCAACTCCACCGGTGCTGCTAAGGCTATCGGCCTGGTTATCCCCGAGCTGAACGGCAAGCTGATCGGCGCTGCACAGCGTATCCCCACCCCCACCGGTTCTACCACCATTCTGAACGCTGTTGTTGCTAAGGATGTTTCCGTTGCTGAAATCAACGCTGCTATGAAGGCTGCTACCACCGAGTCCTACGGCTACACCGAGGACGAGATCGTTTCCTCCGACATCGTCGGCATGCGTTTCGGTTCTCTGTTCGATGCTACTCAGACCATGGTCAACAAGCTGCCCGACGGCAAGACTCAGGTTCAGGTCGTTTCCTGGTACGACAACGAGAACTCCTATGTTTCTCAGATGGTCCGCACCATTAAGCACTTCTCCACTCTGCTGTAATTAAAGAGTCAGAAGCAATTTTAAACGCTGTCCTTCGGGACAGCGGTTTTTCTATACGAACACCGCCAGCGGTGTTCTTGTGCAAAAGCAAAACTCCCGGACGGAAAGTCCGGGAGTTTTTTCAGATCTGCTGATACATAGCGCCGGCATCGTCTTTGCGGACATTATCCGCAACCTGCAGCACCTGGACCGCAACAGTCCGGACGCCCATGGAAATCTCGATCCGGTCGCCGACCTTGACCTCGTAACTGGCCTTGACTACACGGCCATTTACACTGATACGGCCATTGTCACAGGCTTCGTTGGCTACCGTCCGGCGTTTGATCAGACGGGAGACCTTCAGATACTTGTCAAGTCGCATAGAAACCTCTTACTTGGAAACGGCGTCCTTCAGAGCCTTAGCTGCCTTGAAAGCGGGCAGGCGGGTAGCGGGGATCTGGATAGCTTCCTTGGTACGGGGGTTACGGCCTACGCGAGCCTCGCGAGCCTTAACCTCAAAAATGCCGAAACCGGAAACCTGGACCTTGTCGCCCTTAACCAGGCTCTCGGTGATGGCTTCTACGGTGGCATTCACGACGCGCTCTGCGTCCTTCTTGGTCATGCCGACCTTCTCGGCAACTGCTGCGATGAGTTCAGTCTTGTTCATAATGGATAACTCCTCTTTTCTTTTTTTAATGATACAACTACACTAGCACATTTTTATGGAAAACGCAAGCATTTTTCCTAAATTTTCCGATATTTTTCAATATTTTTTTTACAAATGGAACAGTTTTGCAATTTTGTCACCCTCGGGAAGAAGCAGACAATCTTCTCTTGTAACGGTTTTACACAGCACCACTGCCACAAAATAAACACCCACGCCAATGGCCACAGGCACACCACACAATATCACCCGGCTGCCGTCAGGTCCAAGCACCGCGGTCAGCGCCCAATAAACACCGTATACCGCTGCGCCCATGATCGCTGCAGGCAGCAAGGGCCGCAGCAGATTTTTTAACAGTGCAGGCTTCTGGGGGATCAGTTTCCGGATGGATGCCAGATTGAGTATAGCAATCGCCACATAGCACAGGATCGCGCCAATGGGCGCGCCAAGGATGCCGATGGCAGGATTTCCCACCAGGATATACACCACTGCCAGCTTGATGCCGCCGCACAACAGCATGTTGATCACCGGCACATGGGCATAGCCGTGGGACTGAAGCACCGCATTGGTATACTGGATTATGGCGTAAGGAAAGATACAGACTGACAGCAAGGTCATAAGCTGCCCTGCCAGCTCCAGCTTTTCTCCGGTGTAACCACCCAGCAGAGAGATAACAGGCGTTGCTACAATACACAAACCCACTGTGCAAGGCAGACTTAATAAACCTGTAATACGGGCTGCGGATTCCTCTGTTGCCCGGACTTTGTCATTCTGCGCCAAAGTCAAGTGGGCAGTGATCGCCGGCAGTACGCTGGCGGTAATGGGAATAATAAATGCGCAGGGCATATTGAAGATCGTCTGTCCGAAGTTATAGATACCTTTCAAACTGGCGGCAACCTGATTGTGGATATTGCCGGAAGAGATCGCCGACTGGGAAGCCGTCACCTCTTGTTCCAGTATATCGATCAACGGGATGGTATATCGGTTGGTCTCCAGCAGGTGTACCAGCCGGTCCATATAAAGACCGGTCTCGATCACCGTCAGCAGCTGCAGTCCGGCAGAACCGATAGTGATAGGCACAGCGATTGCCAAAAGGCTTTTTGCGGTAGAACCAATACTGCGTGGCTGCTCATTTGTCATCGGCAGCTCCCGGTAACAGGGCCGGAGCTTTCCGTACAGGTAGAACACCGACACCAGGCAGCTGAAGGTCACGCCAAGAATCGCGCCGCCTGCTGCCATCACCACACTGGAGGTGGTCTGCATCAAGGCAAAGGCTGCCACCAGGCCCACGATCAGCTTGAACAGCGCCTCCAGCATCTGAGAATTGGAGGTAGGCCGCATATTCTCCTGCCCCTGAAAAAAGCCCCGGTAGGTGGAGATAAAGCCCATTAAAAGGGCGCAGGGGCCAAGGCACAAAATAGCAAACCAGGCATCCGGCTGACCCAGCTTATCCGCAAGGACCCGGCACAGAAGGATCATCAGTAGGCTGCTGAATGTACCCAGTCCCAGAAAGATTGCCCGAGAGGTCTTGTAGACCCGGCGCACCTGATTGTAATGTCCCAAAGAATTGGCCTGGCTGATCATACGGCTCATGGCGACAGGAAGGCCCGCTGTGGAGATCATCAGCAGCACCGAGTAAATATCGTATGCCGTGGTGAAGTAGCCGTAGCCCTGATCGCCGATGATCATTTTCAGCGGTATCTTATAAAACGCGCCGATGAGCTTGACCACAGCGGTAGCCAGCGCCAGCAGCGCCGCGCCATGGAGGAAATTTTGCTTTTTTCCGGCTTCAGACATAGCTTACTCCTTAAAAAGTCGCGGAATTGCGTATTCGGTCAGTTCCTCCACCACAGTCTTTAAGTCGATGGTGGGGAACATGCCGTTTTGATACAGGATCTTGCCCCGGACCATGGTCATAGCAACATCGCCGCCCTTGGCAGAGAATACCAGACCGTTAATTACATTATGGCAGGGCATCAGGTGGGGCGCGGAGAAATCCACAAGAACGATATCCGCATCCATGCCCTCTTTCAGCATACCGCACTCGCCGGCTCTGCCTTGGGCTCTCGCGCCGCAGACCGTTGCCATCATCAGCGCGGCGGAGGCAGGGAGCGCTTCGGATCTTCCGGCAGCTGAACGGGCATGAAGGGCAACCCCCCGCATGACCTCAAACAGATCCAGATTGCCGCACTCGATAGCGCCATCCGTACCCAACGCCACATTCATACCTGCTTTGACGCTCTCCAAAACAGGGGTAGCGGGCAGTCCTGCCTTGGCGGATGCCAAGGGCATCGCCACAGCAGACACTTTTTTCTTGCCCAGAAGTGTCCGCTCCTCTTCTGTCAAGGCTACACAGCCTGCGGCTGTGGCAGGTACATTAAATACCCGGTGGCAGGCAAGAAGCTCCGCAGGTCCAAGACCAGTCCGGTCCATGCAGGACTCTGCCTCCTCGCTGCTCTGAGCAAGATGCAGCTGCATCCCCATTCCTTTCTCCGCGGCGTAATCCGCCAGAGCCTCCCATAGCCTAAAATTACTGGTATACTCGGCATAGATACCGGCATCGATGCGGATACGGCCCTCTTCGTAGCCGTGCCACTTATCCGCTACCCGGCAAAGCTCCCGGCACTGCTCGTCTGTCTCAAAATCAAAGTCCTCGTTCTGGTCAATGAACCGGTAGGAAGACAGAGCAAGATTTGCCTTGATCCCCGATTCTGCCACCGCCTCAGCTGTGGCATCGGGATAATAGTAAAGATCGGACACAGAAGTAATACCAAACCGCAGACACTCGGCAATACCCAAAAGCGCCGCCGCCTTTGCGCTGCGGGAGTCCATCTTCGCCTCTTTCTGCAGCAGCTGCTCCAAAGCTTCACCACGGGCGCTGTCATCCAAAAAAGAACGCAGCACAGTGGTTGCCAGATGGGTGTGACAGTTAATAAGGCCCGGCATTGCCACCATGCCTGTGCCGTCAATGATGGTAACAGGCTTCTCCTCCGGAGCAGTCCTGCCTATGTAGGATATTTTACCCCCGGTGATGCCAATATAGCCGCCGAAGATCACATCCATTTTTTCATTCACGGTCACCACGGTGACATTGGAGATCAAAGTATCCATCCGAATACTTCCTTTCATGTAAAATCAAAGCAAGGCAAACAGTTCTTCCTTTTGCCGCAGCACGCTGTCCAACTGGGCAATATACTGTTCCGGAAACTTGGGGTTGTGAAACCGTTGCAGCGTTCCGTCGGGAAGATTTACCTTGTTCATGCCGCCGCCACCCAAAGACAGGATGGTGTGCAGCTCTTCCATCATGTAGATATTGTACAGGCAATCCTTACCGTCCTTGCTCCAGCCCACATTCTCAAAGCTGCCGGACATATATTTCTGCCGGTACAGATAGTAGGGTGTATAACCCAAGCCCCGAAGGGTTTCATTGGCATGCTCCACCATTCGTGCAACCTCCTCATAGGAGGGCAGATCTACCCGCTTTTCAAACAGGTCCGCGCCCTTTTTCAGCGCCAATGTGTGGACGGTGATATTATCCGGTGACAGGGCAGCTACCTTATCCAGACTGCGGCAGAATCCCTCATAGGAATCCGTAGGCAGACCTGCGATCAAATCCATGTTGATCGCATCAAAGCCTGCGTCTTTTGCCTGCCGGTAGCTTCGCAGTACATCTTCTGCCTTATGAGGTCGTCCGCAGGCGCGAAGCACCCCGTCTTCCATAGACTGGGGGTTGATACTCATTCTGTCCGCGCCATTTTGGCGGATCACAGAAAGCTTTTCCCCATTCAGGGTGTCCGGTCTGCCGCCCTCCACCGTAAACTCTATGCATCGGGAGAGGTCAAAGCTATCCCGGATGCTGCACAGCAGTATTTTCATCTGCTCTGAGGACAAGGTGGTAGGCGTACCGCCGCCTATGTATATGGTACGAAGACTTCGGCCGGAATTTGCCAACAATCTTCCGGTAAATTCCAATTCTTTGAAAAGCGCCTGCAAATACGGCTCGATCAGTTCCGTCCTCTTGCCCACGCTTTGGCTGACAAAGCTGCAATAGCTGCAGCGGGTAGGACAAAAAGGAATGCCCACATACAAAGAAACATCTTCCGGCATCAGCTTTTCTGCCGCTTTCACTGTGGCTTCCGAGCTGTCCACCGCCAGCTCTGCCCGGCGGTCAGACACATAATACACATCCCGCAAAAGCTTTTCAGCTGATGCTTTCGTACCGCCTTGAAGCAGATGCTTCGTGGTGATCTTGGTAGGACGGACGCCTGCAAGAGCGCCCCACTCCGGCTTTTGCTGTAAATGCTCTGCTGCCGCCAGATAATAGCTTTGCTGCAAGATCTGCCGCCGCAGCCGCACCGTCTCTTCCGATGCTTTAAGGCGGCGGATGCCTCGGGTGGTTTTTCCTTCCCGGCAGATTTCAGTCACAGCGGTGAGCCACATCTTTCCCCGGTACAGCCGGGAGATCGCTTCCCCTGCTTCCTCCGTGGAAAAAAGGGCCATTTGCAGCTGCTCCACCGCATATCGGTCCTCATGGCCTATGAGTGTTAATTTCATAGCAAGCCTTTCAAATACGGATTATATTTCTTCTCCGCTTCCAATGTGGTACTCTCCCCGTGGCCGGGGTAGATAGTATAATTTTTGGTCATTCCTGCCAGCCGCTTCAGTGACTGCAAAATGGTTGCCCAAGAGCCGCCGGGCAGGTCAGTCCTGCCGCAGGAGCCGGCAAACAAAGTATCTCCGCTGAACATGGCATCTTCACAGAGGATACACACCGAGCCGGGGGTATGTCCCGGGGTGTGGATCACCCGGAAAGTCGCTCCCGCCAGATCCAGCGTATCCCCTTCTTTATAGGTGTGCGTGTAGTACAGCGGTCCGGCGGTCATCTGCTCCGGCATAGAAAGATCCTCAGCACACAGATACACCTGGCAGCCGGTATCTGCCGCTATCTTTCTGACGGCGCCCACATGGTCAAAATGTCCGTGGGTCAGCAGGATCGCCTCGATTTGCTTTCCCTGCCTTTTGACCCCATAAATAACTTCCTCCGGAGCATACCCCGGGTCGATGACCACACAGGTATCAGAATCTCCCTCCCACAAAAGGTAGCAGTTGGTTTGGTACGCCCCAAGGGGCATAGTGTAAACATTCAGCATATTACCCTCCCCGGCGGGATGTTTCCATCAGCTGATCGGTATCGAGGATCAAGGTCACAGGTCCGTCATTAACAGACTCCACCTGCATATCCGCCCCGAACTGTCCATGCTGGGGTGGATATCCCAATTCTTCGCAGATTTCCAAAAACCGCTGATACATCCTATTGCCCAACTGGGGATCGGCGGCATCCGTAAAGCTGGGGCGGCGACCCTTACGGCAATTTCCGTACAGGGTAAACTGGCTGACGACCAGCACCTGTCCGCCCACATCGGCAAGACCCAGATTCATTTTGCCGTTTTCGTCCTCAAACACCCGAAGTCCCAGGGCCTTTTCCGCCAGATACCGGCACTGAGCTTCTGTATCCTCCGGACCTACGCCCAAAAGAATGAGAAATCCTTTGCCTATTTTCCCTACCGCCTCTCCACCAATGGTAACAGAGGCGGAATTTACTCTTGTCAAAACAGCGCGCATACAACTACCCTTCTTCCTAACCTAACTCCGTGTCAGTTCTGTCCTCTTCTGGATCCCAGTACATCCCGGATGCTCAGCAATCGGTTGCGGATAGTCTCCAGTTCAGCAACATTTTTTACCTCGAAGCGGACAGTGAATACACTGTGACCGTCCGGCATATCCTTGCCAAACAGCTCCTTGACCCGGATCCGGGAGGTAGTCATAACGGTAGCCACATCCAGAAGCAAGCCGTCCCGGGTGATGCAATCCAGCTCCAGGGTGGTCTCAAAGGGTTGGTCGTCCTGATTTGCCCAGCGGACCCTTACCCACCGGGCCGCCTGGATCGGCTCAAATCGGTTTGCGGTGTTGGGGCAGTCCTGCCGGTGCACCGACACGCCAAAGCCCTTGGTGATAAAGCCAATGATGCTGTCGCCGGGAACAGGGGCGCAGCATTTGGCGAATTTGATCATGCAGGAATCGATATCCTCCTCGATCACGGCGTTGGCCGCATGGCGGTTTTTGTTTGCCGAGTCCACCTCTGTCCGCAGAGGATTCTGCATAAGCCTGTCGCTCTGCTGAGCCTTGACTGCCCGGTTGATATCGTCCCGGATACGGCCCACCGCCTTGGTAGCAGTCAGTCCGCCGTAGCCGATAGCGGCATACATATCCTCCCATGTATCAAAGGACAGCTTCTTCAGAAGCTGCGGTCCAAGCTCCGGATCAATGGTAATGGACAGGGGCAGTCCCGTCCGCTTCATTTCCGATTCAAAGGAGGAGCGGCCGTGGATCACATTTTCCTCCCGCTTTTCCTTCTTGAACCACTGCTTGATCTTGGTCCGCGCCTGATTGGATTTGCAGATATTCAGCCAGTCACGGCTGGGGCCTTTGGCGGATTTAGAGGTGATGATCTCCACAATATCGCCGTTTTCCAAAGTGGTATCGATGTTAATGATCCGGTTATTGACCTTGGCGCCCACCAGAGAATTGCCGACGCCGGAGTGAATGGCGTACGCAAAGTCAATGGGGGTAGAGCCTGCAGGCAGAGAGACGATCTTTCCTTTGGGGGTAAAGACAAACACCTCATCGTCGAACATGTCGATCTTTAAGGAGTGGACATAGTCCTCTGCATCGGTATCCTGCTGGCTCTCCAGCAGCCTTCTGACCCACTCGAAGTCCTTCTCGTTTCCGTCCTCGCCGCCTTGCTTATACTTCCAGTGTGCGGCGATGCCGTATTCTGCGGTCTGGTGCATATCCCAGGTACGGATCTGCACTTCAAAGGGAATGCCCTGAGTACCGATCACGGTGGTATGCAGACTCTGGTACATGTTGGGCTTGGGAGTGGAAATATAGTCCTTAAACCGGCCGGGGACAAGGTTAAACAGATCATGGATATGGCCTAAGACATTATAGCAGTCGGGAATGGTATCCACAATGACCCGGAAGGCATAAATGTCATACAGTTCCTCCAGCGACTTACCCTGGGCGTTCATCTTCCGGTAGATGGAGTAGACGTGCTTGATCCGTCCATAAGCGGTGTTGCGGATACCCATATCCGAAAGCCGGCTGGTGATCCGCTGCTGGATGGTGTGCATAAACGCCTCATCCTGTTCCTTATGGGCTGTTAAGTACGCCATGATGTCCTCATAGCCGGCAGGATCCAGATAGCGCAGGGAAATATCCTCTAATTCCCACTTGATCTTCTGCATACCAAGCCGGTGTGCCAGAGGCGCATAGATATCCATGGTCTCCCGGCATTTGATGATCTGCTTTTCCGGAGTCTGATACTGCATGGTACGCATATTATGCAGCCGGTCGGCGATCTTGATCAGCACCACCCGGATATCCTTGGACATGGCCATGAACATCTTCCGCAGGTTCTCCATCTGCCGCTCCTCAGAGCTGGAGAAATTGGCGCGGGTCAGCTTAGTAACACCCTCCACCAGTTCCGCGGCGGTCTCATTGAAGGCTCTTGCAATATCGTTATAGGATGCATCGGTATCCTCAATGCAGTCATGGAGCAAGGCGCCCAGCACCGCATCCTGATCCAGGCCCATCTCCGCTACGATCTCTGCCACTGCCAGTGGGTGAATGATGTAAGGAGATCCGTCCTTGCGCTTTTGTTCCTTATGCTTTTCCCGGGCATACTCCACCGCCCGGTCAATGGCGTTCATATCCGCCCCGGGCATGCATTTACGTATGGTAGCGCACAGACTGTCATAATGTTCAGAAAAAGTTTCCATAGTTTCAGCTCTCTTTCGCAGCTAACAGGCGCTGCATGGTACGGCTTTGGTTAAGATCCGCTTTCTGTTCCTGAGGGATCAGCCGAAGGGTTATATATTTATGCTGCCGCCCGGTCTGCACCAGACCCACATCAGAGAAAATATCCAGGCAGGTCAGCAGCTTTCCAAGACTCATAGGTACATCCGACCAACGGACCAGTTTCCGGCAAAGGCACATTGGCGCTTCCCGGATCTCCCCGGCGGGCTGGCTGGAAAGATACCGCCACACCATGCCCAAGGTTGTCCGATCGGGTAAAAGTTCCGCAGCATCGTCAGAGCAGATCGTTCCCAAACACAGCGCCCGGTAGGAAGCCGTATCGGCAGAGCATTCCTGTTTACATGCGGGACGGATGTCCACAACATTCATCTGCACCGTCCGCTCTCCCCGGAATTCATTGATCTGGGGTACGAATGCCACATCCACCATATCGCCCTCGGAGATAGATGCCGCCTCCGGGGTGGTGGAAAAATAGATCGCATTGAGGGTATATCTGCCGCTGCGCAGCCGCATGCGCATATGCCTGCCGCCACCTACCTGTCCGATCCATTCTATAGTCAGGTTTTCCATGACCAGCACCGGCTTGGGACAGCCGTTTCCGCAGGGCTCCAGCTGCTCCAGAGAATCCACATTGGCAAGCGTCATAAGCTCCGGAGAAACAGCGCAGTCCGCCTCCAGCACGGTACGGGGCACATCCTCTGTGTAGTAGTCCCGGGCAAGGGCGCAGATCTGCTCCCGGAAGGATGGGATCTGATTCCGGTGGATGGTAAAGTCTGCCGCCAGTTCATGTCCGCCATAGCTCTCCAGCAAAGGAGAAAGGGAGGAGAGGGCAGAAAACAGGTTGAAGCCGCCGTAACTCCGGGAGCTTGCCTTTCCGTGATCTCCGTCCAAACAGATCAAAAAGGTGGGGCAGCAGTATTCCTCTGCGATTCGGCTGGCAACGATGCCCACCACGCCCTGATGCCAGCTTTCGTCCGCAAGAACGATAGCCTCCGGTGTCTTTAACGGCAGCATTTCCACAGCCTGCCGATAGATATCCGATTCCACGCCCTGGCGATCCCGGTTCAGATCGCACAGTGCCTTTGCCATTTCCTCGGCCCGTTGGGGGTCTTGGGTCAAAAACAGCTCCACCGCCAATTCGATTTTCCCCATTCGTCCGGCGGCGTTGATCCTAGGAGCAAGCACATAACCTACGGTAGATGCATTCATCGTCCGCATCTCACAGCCGGTCTGGTGCATCAGCGCCTCAATACCGGGGCGCTTTGTATTGCGCAGGGATTCCAGTCCTCTTGACACAAAAACCCGGTTTTCTCCATGCAGGGGCATTACATCTGCTACAGTACCCAGACAAACCATGTCCGCATATTGCTCCAGAACCTGCTGCTGATCTCCGCATAGGGCAGCTGCCAGCTTAAACGCCACGCCTACGCCGGAGAGCTCCATGTGGGGATAACCACCATCAGGGCGGTGGGGATCTACCACCGCAACCGCCTCAGGCAGGACCTCTTTGCACTCATGGTGGTCAGTGATCACCAGGTCGATGCCCAGCTGCTTACACAGCTGCGCTTCCTCTACAGCGGTGATACCACAGTCCACTGTAACGATCAATGTGACCCCGTCTTCATGGAGCTTATGGATGGCGATGGGATTTAAGCCGTAGCCTTCTTCCAATCTGCCGGGGATGTAAGGCTGACAGTTTCCTCCATGGTGGCGGATAAAGTCTGTCAGAAGGCAGGTAGCGGTAATGCCGTCTACATCGTAATCGCCAAATAC
This sequence comes from Faecousia sp., assembly GCA_045595075.1. Taxonomy (GTDB): domain Bacteria; phylum Bacillota; class Clostridia; order Oscillospirales; family Oscillospiraceae; genus Faecousia. The sequence continues at coordinate 12,682 of JAZNZT010000069.1, read as the reverse complement.
AGCGATTTTTTCTCCCCGGTCCATAGCCAGCGCCACCCGACCGGCGGCAAGATCCATATCCGTCATCAAAAAGGGGTCTAAAAGGGTGGCGTTGCTGTCAAGGTAGCTTTTTGCCTGATGCTGATCCTTGATTCCTCTGGCTGCAAGGATCATTGCTGTCAGAGGGGCATAGCCACTGCGCGCCAATTCATTTACCGCGCCCATCTCCGGCTCTGCCATATTCCAAATTCCGTACTTCAAAGCATAACACATCCAATTATATCATTTTCCTTTTATTATAACAAAAACAGGGAAAATGCACAATAGGAATCTATAAATTTTATTCTTTTGTTCTTTCTTCGGAAGAAATGGCGCTTACAGCGGCAGTGGCAAGAATCGGGGCTAAGATCATGCCCAAAATCCCCCAGAACCGATATCCCAGATACAGACACAGCAGGGTCAGCAGAGGATCTAGCCCCAGGTGTCTGCCTACCAACCGGGGTTCTAAGGCAGTCCGGGTGAGCATAGCAGCGGCGAAAATGCAAAAAAGACCGATAGCGCGGACATGCTCTCCCTGCAGCAAACTTACAACAGCAAATGGGATCAGCGCTGTCCCCGTACCCAGCATAGGCACGGCATCCACCAACGCCACCAGGGCTGCCCACGCCAGGGCGTAGGGGATCCTCAGGATCAAAAATCCGATCCCCACAATACCGTAGGTCACCAGCGCCAGCTTTCCCTGGGCCTTGAACCAGCCGCCCAGCGCTTTTCGCATCCGGCGCAAAGCCGGTAAATATTTTTCATTCCAGCTTTGAGGTAGCCTTTGGGCAACCGCCTTGCGGAGCTTTGGCAGTCGCGCCGAGATCAAAAACGCCGACAGCACCCCTGCCCCGATCCCCAGAACGCCATTGGGCACCCAGCTGATCACTGAGGATACCGCGGCAGGGATCCTACGGGAGACCTGCTCCACCAGAGCCGTGCCGTCGTTAAAAAAATTCAGCACCGACCGGGTCAGCACCGGGCGGACACCTTCCGGAGTTTTCTCCGCCATACCCACCAGCCAGTCCTGCAAAAGCACCATCCCCTGCCGGGCAGACTGCTCAAGATTCGGCATCGCACCGGCGATACTCCCCAGTTCCCGCACCAAAAACATCCCGGCAACAGACAAGACTCCCAGCAGGATCAAAAGGGTAACGGTAACACCCAGCCCGGCGGACAGGCCTCGGGAGAGCTTTAGCCTTCGCTGGCTGAAGGATACCGCCGGTTCTGCTGCCAAAGCGATCCCGCCGCCGACAAAAAACGGCAGCAGTATAGGCAGCAGATACTTGACTCCCAGCCAAAGTCCCAAAAATATTGCCCCGCCTTTTAGTATTTTCTCCGTAGAAAATCTTGCCATAAACTTCCCTTTCTTCCAGTTTGTCCCCAGAGGACTTGCATTTTGTAAAATATATGCTACAATAGGCCTAGTACACGACAGAAAAACATTTGTAATTTCGACAGCATACATTGGAGGTAACCATCATGGCAAGCAGTTTCAAGTATTACATAGTCGAAGCATCCGCCCTTCCCGAGATCTTTCTTAAAGTCGCGGAGGCCAAGCGCCTGCTCTCCATCGGAAAAGCCACCACTGTCAACGAAGCCACGCAATTGACCGGCATCAGCCGCAGCGCATTTTACAAATACCGGGATTCTGTGCTTCCCTTCCAGAATATGATGAACGGCCGCATCATTACTTTTCAGTTGCTGATCCATGACCAACCCGGCGCTCTGTCCACTATTCTGAATATTCTGGCAGACCGGAAGGCCAATATCCAAACCATCAACTCCATTCTCCCCTCCAACAGCACGGCTCTTGTTACCATTTCCGCGGAAACCATGGACCTGACCGTTCCCATCGAAGATCTTCTCCGGGAACTGAGCATGACCAATGGCGTGATCAAGGCGGAGATCCTTGCCGGCTAAATTCCATGATCTACACGGCTGACACTTACAGTGTCAGCCGTTTTTCTTCCTCTTTCCGCACAACCTTTCTCTCTGTGACATAGAATGCGGTGGAGGTGATGGATATGCTGATCGTTCAGAAATACGGAGGAAGCTCCTTATCCCAGGTATCCCGCATACAAACAGCCGCCCGGCGTGTCACCCGCCTTGCTCAGCAAGGGGCGCAGGTGGTGGTGGTTGTCTCCGCTCAGGGAGATACCACCGATGATCTGATCGCCGCCGCCACCGCCATCAACCCCCGGGGCTCTGCTCGGGAAATGGATGCCTATCTTTCCGCCGGGGAACAGCTTTCCGCAGCCCTTGTAGCAATGGCCATCGGCGCCCTGGGGTTTCCCGCGGTAAGTCTTGCCGGCTGGCAGGCAGGCCTTTTGACCGACGGCGTACATGGCAACGCCCGCATTTTGGGTTTGCAGAATGACCGGATCCAGCGGGAATTAAGCGAGGGAAAGGTGGTTGTGGTAGCCGGTTTTCAGGGTATCGACTCCCAGGGTGACATTACTACCCTGGGCAGAGGCGGCTCTGATACCACTGCAGTGGCCCTGGCTGCCTTACTAAAGGCTGACCTTTGCCAAATATATACCGATGTGGACGGTGTCTATGACCGGGACCCCAGACGGTTTCCCGGCGCTACCCGATTCGGACGGCTGTCCTACGAAAAGATGCTGGGGCTTATCGAAAACGGAGCCCAGGTGCTTCATGACCGGTCTGTGGAATTTGCCCGGGATTACGGCATCTGTGTAGAAGTCTTATCCTCTTTTACCGGCGCACCCGGCACCATTGTAGGACCATAAGAATAAGCTTTCCCGATTTTTCTAAAGTCATACAAAAAACGCCATTCTCCTAAGCGAGAATGGCGTTTGATCTTAATTCAATTGATCCAGGTTAAGAGCGAAGGCAGGCAGACATTCATCGATGAACCAATCAAGCTCCGGCATAGCCATAGCCTTCATAGCTTTCAGCGTCTGCTGGGCGGCAGAATCAAATTCGGTGTTTCCGCCCTTCTGTTCCTCCAGGCACTTAATGTGCGCTGACAGCTTATCCGCCGCTTTGACGATAGGCGTTACCACCGGATCGTCCTCCAGCACCAGATGCTCATAGCTGGGGCGAAGCGCCTCCGGAAGCATCTGAAGCAGCTGCTCTCCGGCAACCCGCTCTACCTCCTTATAGGCAGTCTTGATGCCGGGGTTGTAGTACTTGATAGGGGTGGGCATATCTCCTGTCAGAATCTCCGAGGCATCGTGATACAGCGCCGCCACGGCGCATTTGTCCGGGTCAGGACCCTCCAGATGCAGAATATCCCGGCGGATCAGCGCTAAGGCATGGGCAAGCACTGCCACCTGATGGCTGTGCTCCTGAATGTTCTCGGAAAAGGTGTTGCGCATCAATCCCCAGCGGGTGATATAACGCATCCGCCCCAAAAGGGCGTAAAATTCATTTGCCATATCAGATCCCCTTGTTCTTCAGTACCCGGATATCCTGTCCCACAAAGGGCATCTGCCGGAAGCTTCCCTGAAGCCGGGATGCGATCTGGGGGGAATACCGGCGGGCGATCTCGTCGATGTTCAGGTTGGTGGAGATGATCATTGCCTTATTGGCAAGCAGTCGATCATTGAGCAGGCTGTACAGCGCCGCGGTGACGAAGTTGCCAGGCATTTCCGTGCCCAGATCGTCCAGGATCAGAAGCTGACAATTTTCCATTTCCGCAACCGCTTCCTGACTCTCCTCATCGGGATTAAACCGGTTTTTCTCCAGCTTGGCAAACAGGTGGGGCGCGCTTTCATAGACAATGGATACACCCTTATTCACCACCGCGTTGGCAATACAGGCAGACAGGAAGGTCTTGCCTAGACCGGTGTTGCCTACAAACAGCAGGTTGCCTGCCTCGGGGAAGGCTTCGGCATACTGCTTACAGTACTTCAGATTTCGCTCCATGATCGCCCGGGGACTGACCCCCAGCTTGCTGTCCGTCCGGTCGGAATAGTAGTCCAGCCGGAAGTTCTCAAATCGGTCATAGCCGTCGGTAAGCCGGTCCAGCTCTTTCCGCTGCTCCTGCCGGCAAAGCTGCTCTAAGCACCGGCACATGGTCGCACCTACGTAGCCTGTGCCGCCGCAATGGCTGCACAGCGGACTCTCGTCTAAGTATTCCGGAGAAAAATGTTCCCGGATCAGCGTCTGTCGCTCCTGCTGCAGGGCAAGATTCTCTTTCTTTACCTGCTCCATCGCTTGCGCCGCGTCCATCCCCTGGGAAAAGACAGTCTGGGCGGCAAGTGCCATACTGCTCCGCAAAAGCATGTCGATCTGCCGCAGACGGGGAACTTGCTGATAGGCATTATGTAAGTGATCCCGGTACTCCGATTCCCGGTCTGCCTTTCGGTTTTCCAGGATCTGCCGCGCCCGGCTCACGATTTTCTTACTGTATGGCATCTTTTATCCCTCCCGCAGCAGCTGTGCGATGGCGTCCAGCTCTGCCTGTCCAAACTCTCCGGATGCGCCCTTGGGAACAACCGGCTTCTTGTCGCCGTTTTTGATTTCCTCGGCAGTATGAAGTCCGGCTTCATGCCATCGGGTCAGGATCCGGTTCATATATGCCCAATTCATGCCGCCGGTATTGAAACAGGTGCGATCATAGGCAATAGCCACCGCATCCTCTCCGAATCCCATCTCCAGCCACTGCTGTGCATACTTTTCCTCACTTGCTGTAAGGTTTCTGCCCTTGATCTGCATCACATCCATAAGTCTGCCGATCCGGGATCGACGGACATTCTGCGTCTGAATATAGGCAGCCGCTTCTTCCATGGTATCGATCCCCTGCTCTGCCCAGGCGTAAGCCTCTTTCTCTATGGTCCGTAAAGAAGGATTCCGCAGGCTGCCCCTTTGCCGGGCACGCTCCTTACAGTAGCACACCAGTACCGAGATCACATCTCCCGTAAAACCCAGATATCGGACAAACCCCAGCAGGATCTTCAGCTCCTCGGTATTCAGATTCTTGCCCAAAAGCCGCTGGACCTCTCCGTACAGCGCCCGGAAATCCACATCCGTATCCATTGCCCGGATCACGTCATTTTCCGAATAATTGGGTCGTTCGCCGGGGATGAATACTTCCTTCTTCTCCTCCCACAGGCCCAGCTGACGCAAAGTCGCGCCTGCGCAGGAGAGTCGGGCGGCGCTCATATGCAGCGCCTCTTCTGCCCCGTCAATGGCATTTCCGCTGCGTAGCCACAGATACAAAAGTGCTGCGTCCGGATTGGCGGCAGACAGAAGCCTTGTGATATGGCCTTTTTCAATTTTCACATCCGATGCGTTCATTTCCTGCTCCTTAAAATCGTCAATTACCGTCATTATAACACAGGGAAAACCCATATACAACGTCATTTTAGGTAAGTTTTTTGGAGAAAATCGCCTGTGTTTTTTGTAACGCCACAACATGCTGTGTCCTTTGGTCGCGCCGACCACAACCGATTTGCTTTAAAAAAACGACCGGCTGTCGCCGGTCGTTTCTCTTGTTATCTGCTTCCCTTGTCGTAGGGGATACCCTCTGCCTTGGGGGCGCGGGAGTTTTTGGAGGTAAATGCCAAAACGATCAGGGTCACCAGGTACGGTAGCATCCGGTACAGGTGAGAGCTGATGCCCAGCTGCGCCAACATGAATACGCCGTCGCCGTTGATATCGATGGTGGCGTATGCCGCCGCGATACACTTAAAAAGGCCGAAGAGCAAAGATGCCAGCGCGATATTCAGCGGCTTCCAGTTACCGAAGATCATAACTGCCAAAGCCAGGAAGCCAAAGCCTGCCACATCACCGTTAGCGGTGGCGTTGGCGGTGGTCAGAGAGTAGACAAAGCCGCCCATGCCTGCCAGCGCACCGGAAATAGTGGTACCGGCGTAACGCATGCGGTAGACATTGATACCAAGACTGTCCGCCGCCTGGGGATTTTCACCGCAGGCGCGAAGTCGCAGACCAAATCGGGTCTTATACAGGATTACAGCCAGTACCACAAAAATCAAAATACAGATATAGGTGGCAAGATAGACCTTATTCAGGAAGGTCTCGCCTAAAAATCCCAAATCCACGCTCTTGTCAATGCCCAGGGTGGACTTCTTGATCATAAACCAGGAAGCGGCATCCGTGCCGGGCTGCAGTCGCAAAGTGTTCTGGTTGGCAATGATCCGCACCAAAAACAGCACCAGGGCAGGCGCCATCAGGTTCAGAGCCGTACCGCCGATGGTCTGATCTGCCTTCAGGTTTACAGAGGCAAAGCTTAAAAGCAGGGAGAATATAGCGCCCATAACAGCAGCCACCAGCATTGCCGCCAGCTCCAGACCCTGCAAGGTAAGCCAGTCACCGCTGCGGGCGGCCTGCGTAAACACATCAAACTCCTGCATCGCCTGAACAAACCACACGCCCACAAACGCGCCGAAGATCATAATGCCTTCCAGAGCAAGGTTGATGATACCGCTTCGCTCGGCAAATACACCGGCAAGGGCCACGATCATCAGGGGTACCGCAAAGATCAGCGTCTGTTGAATGATAAAGGTCATGCTGTCTGTCCCCCTTTCTTCGCTGCCGTCTTCTTTTCCTTTTTCCGGGAGGTGAGCCATGTGCGGATCACCAAAGAGAAGGCGCTCAGATACACGATGATAGAAATGATCACATCGGTAATATATTCGTTATAGGCGGTAAAACCGGTGAGCTGCTGACCCACGATGTCCAGCATCGCCATAAAGATGCCGGAGAAGATCACGCCGATAGGGTTATTCACCGCCAGCAAAGCAACCGGGATTCCGTTAAAGCCCTCACCGGGCAGCGCCTGGTAGGTGGACCAGAAGAACTCTGTGTTACCGGAGAGCCAGTAAAGCGCCGCGCCGCCGGCAGCCAGCGCGCCGGCAATGGACATGGAAAGAACGATGTTCCGCTTGTCGTTAATGCCTGCGTACCGTGCAGCATGCCGGTTTGCGCCGCAGACCTTCAGCTCATAGCCCAGGGTGGTCTTGCTCATAAACACTGCCACCAAAATGGCGATGACGATAGCGATGAGAATACCGCCGTTGACCTGAGAGTCAGGGAAGAGAATATCCAGTCCCATCTTCGGTGTTGCCACACCGTTAAAGGTGGTTTTGTAGATATAGCCTGTCTTTGTGCCTTCTGTCACATTTTTGAAGTTGCTCACGTCAAAGGCCCATGTGACCACGTTGGCCGCCAGCCAGTTGGTCATAATACTGCCCAAAACCTCGTTGATATTAAGGAATGCCTTTAAAAGACCGGGTATCGCGCCCCAAATTGCGCCGGCTGCCATACCGCCCAGAAACGCCAGGATCCAGATCAGCCACACAGGAACACTTTGGGAAGGAACACTCAAGGCGATCATCAGCGTTGCCATGGTTCCCATCAGATACTGACCGGGGGCGCCGATATTAAACAGACCGGTTTTGAATGCCACCGCCACGGAAAGGCCGGTCATGATCACCGGTGTGGCGCGGAAAAGCATATTGCCAATGGCTGTGGAGTTGAAGCCCCATGCCAGCTGACCTGCCGCATCACGGCCTGTGGACAAAATACCGGCAAAGATCAGCCGCACGCCGTCCCACACACCGGTAATACCGATAGTGGGCTTGGTCAGACCCACAATGGCAACCACGATAGCGCCCACAAGCAAGCCGGCAAAAATGGAAAGCAGGGAAGCCAGCACCTTCTGGGTTGCGTCTTTTTCATAAAACTGCCGCAATCTCATGCCGGATCGCCTCCTTTCTCGCTGCGCTTGGCGCCTGCCATGTACAGGCCAAGCTCCTGGACCGTGGTGGTCTTGGGATCCAGCTCGCCCACGATCTCACCTTCATACATCACCAGGATCCGGTCAGAAAGGTTCATCACCTCGTCCAGCTCAAGGCTTACCAGCAACACTGCCTTGCCGGCATCCCGCTGGGCAACAAGCTGGGCATGGATATACTCGATAGCGCCCACGTCCAATCCCCGGGTAGGCTGGACCGCGATGAGCAGGGGGTTTTCCCGGTCGATCTCACGGCCGATGATCGCCTTCTGCTGGTTGCCGCCGGACATGCTCCGGGCGGTAGTCACCGCGCCCTGTCCGCTGCGGACATCGTACTGACCGATGATCCGCTCGGCATATTCTCTGACCGCTGCTTTCTTTATAAAGCCAAACTTCTGGAATTGCTTCTGTCTGTAGGACTGAAGCACGATATTGTTCTCCAGAGAATCATCCAGAACCAGACCGTGCTTATGTCGATCCTCGGGAATATGGCTCATACCCGCATTGCTGCGTTTATAAATGCTCGCCTTGGAAATATCCTGTCCGCAAAGGGTCACATTCCCCTTTTTGGCTTTTTCCAGGCCGGTAAGTCCGTAGACAAGCTCGGTCTGACCGTTGCCGTCAATGCCGGCGATACAGACGATCTCTCCGGCGCGGACCTGGAAGGACACTTCTCTTACCGCGTTATTCTTGTGTACCTTGGAAGCCACCGTCAGCCCCTGCACATCCAAAATCACCTCGCCGGGCTTCGCGTCTTCCTTTTCCACCTGCAGCTGCACCGGACGGCCTACCATCATATTGGACAGCTCCTGCTTGGTGGTGTCCTTAATGTCCACAGTGCCGATATATTTACCCTTACGCAAAACCGTACACCGGTCCGCCACCGCCATGATTTCATTCAGCTTATGGGTGATGAACAGGATGGACTTGCCCTCTGCGGCGAAGCCACGCATGATCTCCATCAACTCGTCGATCTCCTGGGGGGTCAGGACGGCAGTAGGCTCATCGAAAATAAGGATCTCATTATCCCGGTAAAGCATTTTCAGGATCTCGGTACGCTGCTGCATGCCTACGCTGATACTCTCCACCTTGGCATCCAGATCCACATAAAGCTTGTACTTTTCCGAAAGAGCCTGCACCTTTTCCCGCGCCTGTCGTTTTTGCAGGAAGCCAAGCTTTGTATCCTCCGCGCCCAGAATGATATTGTCCAAAACAGAGAACACGTCCACCAGCTTAAAGTGCTGGTGTACCATGCCGATGTTCAGCGCGGTAGCATCGTTGGGGTTGTTGATGGCAACGACCTCACCGTTCTTCTTGATCACGCCCTTTTCCGGCTGATACAAACCGAACAAAACGGACATCAGAGTGGACTTGCCTGCGCCGTTTTCTCCCAACAAAGCATGAATCTCACCTCTGCGCAGCTGCAGGGTGATATCGTCATTTGCCACGATTCCGGGGAATTCCTTGCGGATACCCAGCATTTCAATAATGTATTCCGATTGCACTGGAATCTGCCCTCCTTATCAGTTTAATAAGGGATTTTTTGCATAAATTTATTATAATATGTACCCAAAAGAAAAGCAAGAAAAATTCCCAAAAAAGAGAGGGCAGACCCTAGGGCCTGCCCATCTTCTTATTTTCCGCCAAGCTGCTGTTTATTGTACTGCAAGGTATAAAGCTGGTAATATCTGCCCTTTTGGTGCAGAAGCTGTTGGTGGTTGCCCTGTTCCAGGATCTTTCCGTGGGACAAAAGGATAATATTGTCCGCATGCTGGATGGTAGAGAGCCGGTGGGCAACGATCAGCATGGTGCCGATGTTTTTCATCTTCTCCAGAGAATCCTGAATGAGAAGCTCCGTCTCCGTATCGATGTTGGCGGTAGCCTCGTCCAAGATCATGACGCTGGGCTTGTGGATAATGGTCCGGGCAAAGCTCAGGAGCTGCCGCTGACCGGCGGAGAAGTTATTGCCCCGCTCCCGTACCTCCTCATCCAGTCCCTTTTCAAGACGGTTGATAAAGGAATCCGCATTCACATAGCGGCAGGCCTCCATGACCTGCTCATCGGAGATGCCCTCGCTGCGCAGCAAAATGTTACTGCGGATGGTTCCGGAGAACAGGAATACATCCTGGAGCATTTGTCCGAAATGACGGCGTAGAGAAGCGATCTTGATCTTCTTAATATCGATGCCGTCGATCAGGATCTGTCCTTTTTGGATATCGTAATTACGGCAGATCAGGCTGAGGATCGTGGTCTTTCCCGAACCGGTAGAGCCTACAAAGGCGACAGTCTGTTTTGCCTCCACCTTAAAGGACACCCCTTGCAGCACCCACTCATCCGGCTTATAGGCAAACCAGACATCTTTAAACTCGATCTCGCCCCGGATGCTCTCCAGCTCAATGGCATCCGGCTCGTCCACCACCTGAGGCTGCATGTCCAAAACAGAGAATATTTTCTCCGCGGAGGCAAATGCCGACTGCAAGGTATCAAAATGCTCGGAAAGGGTCTGAATGGGGTTAAAGAACTTGGTGGCAAACATGTAGAAGGTGACTACTGTGCCGCTGGTAATGGTCTGTCCCAGGAAGGTAGTATCCTGAATATAACCCCGTCCGCCCAAATACAACAGGCACAGCACACAGCTGATATGGAGCATATACACCATGGGACGGAAGATGCCGAATACCACCAGCCGTTTTAGCTTCGCCTTCTGCACCATCCGGCTCTTTCCCAGAAAATCATCCATTTTCTGCTCTTCCCGGTTGAAGATCTGAGTGATCTTCATGCCGGAAAGATTTTCCGACAGGAAGGTGTTCAGATCTGTACGGCTGTCAGTGACCGACCGGTGTGCCTGCCGGGAGAATTTCTGAAAAATCACGGTAAACAGCACCACAAAGGGCACAAAGCACAGCACCACCAGGGTCATGGCATAGTTGATCACCAGCATGACGCCCAAAACGCCGAACAGCACCATAAAATTCTTCACCATGGTCACCAGCACATTGGTGAACATCATGGAAATGGCGTTGGTATCGTTGGTGGTGCGGGTCACCAGCTTGCCCACAGGGATATTGTTCAGCTGTTCATGGGACAAGCTTTCAATGTGGGTAAACACGTCCTTACGCAGGCTGGACAAGATCTTCTGTCCCGTCTTTTGCAGGATCATGGTTTGAATGTACATGCTCACCATGGACACGATCAGGATCCCGGCGTAAGCGCCCACCATAACGAACAACCGGCTAAGCTGGAATTTCTCCTTCACCAGCTCCTCCACCTCTCCCACCAGAACCGGGGAGACCAGGTCATAGACGATGGAAAGGAGCATCACCAGAAGCACGATGATAAACTCTTTTTTATAGGGGGCTGCGTATCCCAGAAGCCGGCGGATGATCTGGCTGTCGGTCATGGTGCGGTCTTCCTTCCGGGCAGCTTCCCGGCTTTTCACGATCCGGTAGGCGATCAGCGCCAGAATGGAGCAAACACCTATGGCAGCGCCCACAATGAGTACCGGTAAGAACTCATACATGGCTCTCGCCTCCTTCCTCCTCCAGCTTCTGCAGGTCCACCATTTTCCGGTAGTCAGAGCATGTTTCGTAAAGCTGGGTATGGGTGCCCATGGCCACTACCGTGCCGTCATCGATAAACAGGATCTTATCCAGTCCCTCGATGGTGGAGATTCGGTGAGCAATGAGAATGGTGGTCTTTCCCGCCCGGGTAGCGCGGAGATTATCCAAAATGGTCTGCTCAGTCTTGGTATCCACAGCAGACACAGAGTCGTCCAGGATCAGAATGGGGGCATCCTTCATCAGTGCCCGGGCAATAGAGATCCGCTGCTTCTGTCCGCCGGACACAGTCACGCCCCGCTCGCCCAGGACTGTTTCATAGCCATGGGCAAACTCCAAAATGTTACTGTCCACATCTGCCATTTTGGCAGCCTCCCGGATATTGTTCCGCTTTCTTTCGGTAACACCGAAGCCGATATTATTTTCAACAGTATCGGAAAACAGGAAATTATCCTGAGGCACATAAGCACAGCCGGCACGGACATCCCGGATGGGAACATCGTTGACATCGTGACCGTCGATAAACACCGTGCCGTCGGGTACATTATAAGTACGCAGGATCAGATCCACCAAAGTAGTCTTACCGGAACCGGTCTTGCCCACAAGACCTACATTTTCACCGGCATGAATGGTAAAGGACACATCATGCAGGGCGTTTAAGTCCCCGTCCGGATACTGGAAGCTCAGATTCCGGAATTCAATGTCGCCACGGACCGGGGGCAAAGGCTTGACATCCGAACGGTCCACCACATCCACCTTGGCGTCCAGAAGCTCGCTGACCCGCTTTAAGGAGGCTCTGCCTCGGCTGGTCATATCGATCAGATCGGAAACCGCCATGATCGGCCAGATGATGGCGTCAAAGTAGCCGATGAACTCCACCAGCTGACCGGGGTTAAATTCCCCTTTCCACACCAGATAGCCGCCATAGCCCAGGATCACGCAGATCACACTCTCCACAAAGGCAGTGACCAGGATCCGGAACATCACCGATGCACGGGTAAAGGCGATGTTTGCCTCCTCATTTTCCCTGTTCAGCTTGGCAAACGCCCAAAGCTCTCTACCCTCTTTCACGAAGGCCTTAATGACAGCGATACCGGAATAGCTCTCCTGGGCAAAATCCGACAAATTGGAAAATGCTTCCTGCCGCGCCTCCCATTTGGCGCTCATGTAGTTGCCTACCACGATACTGCTGCCCAGCAAAAATGCCATAGGGATCAGGCAAAGTCCGGTGAGCAGAGGGTCCATGCAGTACATCTTGTAAACCGCCAGTCCCCCCAGGAACAGGGCGTCAAAGCACTCCATGATGCCCCAGCCGTAGCACTCCTGCAGGTTGTCCAGATCGTTGGTGAACAAGCTCATAAGGTTGCCCACCTTATTTACC
>JAZNZT010000068.1:0-41838 GCA_045595075.1 Faecousia sp. | reverse complement strand
TTATCTCTATCTCAACACCAGCGGGAAGGTCCAGGCTCATCAGAGCTTCGACAGTCTTCTGGTTGGGGTTGAGGATATCGATCAGTCTCTTGTGGGTTCTGCGCTCGAACTGCTCACGGCTGTCCTTATACTTATGAACAGCGCGAAGGATGGTGACAACTTCCTTCTTGGTGGGCAGCGGGATGGGACCGGATACGGAAGCGCCGTTGCGCTTTGCGGTCTCGACGATCTTTGCCGCGCTGGAGTCGATCAGCTGATGATCATAAGCCTTCAGCCGGATGCGGATCATTTCCTGGTTTGCCATGGTTTGTTTTCCTCCTTGAATATCGTACTCAGTTTTCGTGGTGCCTGGGTACGGTCGAATCGTCTGTCCACGCCGTCGTGCGTATCATTCCGAGCCAAGAAAAATGGCCGACGCAAGGCCGACCCCTTCTCCTGCCGCGGCGATATACGCAGCGCCATACAGAAGCAATTCAGCCGCCCGATGACCGGACATACTCCGCAGAAGTTACCGCTTTTTAAGCGCAATCTCCTGCATCATCGCAGTGCGCAGCGCAGACTTCGCCTACACGCGCTCGATTATCTTATCATCTGACAGACTGTTTGTCAACTGTTTTTTTAGAAAAAATCACAAAGTTTTCAATATTTTTTCGTGTAAAAAGCAGATACTATCCCCCCCTGGCGTTATAGAGAAAATGGATTCTTCGCTTCGCTCAGAATGACATGCGAATATTTTCGTTTTCGTGTCATTCTGAGGCTCGCTTGCGAGCCGTGAGAATCCGTTTCCTATGAACAGCAAAACAGGCGACCGTTTCCGGTCGCCTGTTTTCATTCATTATAATATACATCAGCCCTTGAACTGGGGCTGGCAGGTGAGGTTGACACCCAGGCGCTTGAAGATCTTCTCGTCCACCGGGGACAAGATCACCGAAGAATGGACCTCGCAGCCACGGAGCTTGCTCAGCTGCTCCATTGCCCTCTCCGCCACCGGATCAGTGTTTGCGCTGATAGACAAGGCGATCAGCACTTCGTCAGTATGAAGCCGAGGATTCCGGTTGCCCAGATGATCCACCTTAAGATGCTGAATAGGATCAATTACCTCCGGCGCGATCAGGTGGAACTCGTCAGGGATACTTCCCAACGCCTTCAGCGCATTGAGAAGCAGCGCCGCAGAAGCGCCCAACAGATCAGAAGTCTTACCGGTAATGATCCTGCCGTCCGGCAATTCCATTGCCGCTGCCGGCAGACCGGTCTGCGCCGCCTTCTCCAAGGCGGGCACAACTACCTTTCTCTCCTCCGCGCTGATGCCGGCTTTCTTCATAAGAAGCTCCAGCTTCAGGATCTGAGCGTCAGTGGCTTTGCCCTGCTTCTGGTCACACAAAGCATTATAGTACCGGCGGCGGATCTCCTGGCAGGATGCCTCCCGGGCAGCCCAGTCATCTACGATACAGTTGCCCACCATATTCACGCCCATATCCGTGGGGGACTTATAGGGACACTGACCCAGGATCCGCTCAAACATGGCGACCAGCACCGGAAATGCCTCAACATCCCGGTTATAGTTGACTGTGGTAGTGCCGTATGCCTCCAGGTGGAAGGGATCGATCATATTTACATCGCTAAGGTCTGCCGTAGCCGCCTCATAGGCAAGGTTTACCGGATGGTTCAAAGGCAGATTCCAAACCGGGAAGGTCTCAAATTTTGCATAGCCGGCCTTGATGCCCCGCTTATGCTCATGGTAAAGCTGGCTCATGCAGGTAGCAAGCTTGCCGCTGCCGGGGCCGGGAGCAGTGACCACCACCAGCTCACGGGTAGTCTCAATAAAATCATTTTTGCCGTAGCCGTTATCGCTGACGATATGGCCGATATTAGAGGGGTAGCCTTCAATAGCATAATGGTGATAGACCCGGATGCCCATGGTCTCCAGCCGGGACTGGAACGCCTTTGCCGTTGCCTGTTCGTTGAAACGGGTCAGCACCACGCTGGACACATACAGACCGAAACCACGGAAAACATCCACAAGCCGGATCACATCCCGGTCATAGGTAATACCCAGATCGCCCCGGACTTTATTCTTCTCAATATCGTCCGCGTTGATGGCAATCACCATCTCCACTTTATCCTTCAGCTGCAGCAGCATCCGCAGCTTGCTGTCCGGCTGAAATCCCGGCAGCACCCGGGAGGCATGGTTATCGTCATACAGCTTGCCGCCAAACTCCAAATACAGCTTGCCGCCGAACTGTTCGATCCTGCTGCGAATATGGGCAGACTGGCTTTGAATGTACAGATCGTTATCAAAGGCTATCTTTGCCACAACCATTCCTCCTTCTTTCTTATGAAGAAATAACACAGCATCTATTGTATAGGATACCGCAAAAAATAGCAAGCTATTTTCAGACATTTTTCTACGAAATCCTGAAAGATTGACAAGGTCTGCGATCCGTGTTAGGATGGATTTATACTGTATAAGGAGGGATCTGTATGGATCCGTTTTCCCGTACCGCCCTTCTGCTGGGCCAAACGGGTATGGCGCGGCTGAAAAACGCAAAAGTTGCCGTATTCGGCTTAGGTGGTGTGGGCGGCTATGTGGCGGAAGCCCTTGCCCGCAGCGGCATCGGCGCGTTGGAACTCATTGATCACGATACCATCAGTATTACAAATATCAACCGTCAGATCCTTGCCACCCGATCTACTGTGGGTATGGACAAGACAGAGGCCGCAAGACTGCGGGTGATGGACATTGATCCGGATATTAAAGTAACTGCCCGGAAAATGTTCTACGGTCCGAACACTGCAGACCAATTCGATTTTTCAAAGTATGACTATGTGGTAGATGCCATTGATACTGTCACCGGTAAGCTGGCGCTGGTCACTGCTGCTCAAGCAGCAGGCGTTCCTATTATCAGCTCCATGGGCACCGGTAACAAATTAGATCCCACAAAATTTCAGGTCGCAGACATCACAAAAACCTCGGTATGCCCCCTTGCCCGGATCATGCGAAAAGAGTGCGCAAAGCGGGGAATCCGGCATCTGAAGGTGCTGTTCTCCACAGAGGACCCCATTCCTCCCTCCCCGGATACAGCAAGCTGCGAGGAACTGCCCGAAGGGCGCAGGGCTCTGCCCGGAAGCGTGGCTTTTGTGCCATCTGTCGCCGGATTGATCATTGCCGGTGAAGTGATCAAGGATCTTATAAAATAAATTGCGTCGCCGCAGATGATACTGCGGCGACGTATTTTGTCTTGTCTTGTATTTTTAGATATGATATACTGTTTTTAGTATTTCACGGAGGTGTTTTTATGGAATTTAATGTAAACCATCCCCTGCTTTTTATTATTGCCGGTCTGCTGGTAGCTGTGGTCCTTGGCCAGTCTGTCTATTTCCTGGTCAAGGCTCTGCGTCGAAGCAAAGCCATCGGCATGGATCAGAAAAAGCTACGCAAGACCATCGTCTCTGCCGGCATCTTTACCGTTGCCCCTGCAGTAGCCATCGTTATCAGCATTATGACCCTCAGCAAAAAGCTTGGGCTTCCCCTGCCCTGGCTGCGGCTGAGCGTAGTAGGCTCTATGAGCTACGAGACCGTTGCCGCCAGCAACGCCTTGCAGGCTATGGACCAGAATCTTGGTTCTGCTGCTGCTCTTACCGCCCAGCAATATGTCAATGTCCTGCTGGTCATGACCATCAGTATCATGCTGGGCATCTGGCTTGTACCGCTCATTGGTAAAAAACTGCAAAAGGGTATGAGCTCTCTTAGCAACCGGGACGCCAAATGGGCAGACATCTTCTCCAATTCCCTGTTCATCGGCATGATCTCCGCCTTCCTGGGCTTTGTTTTCTGTGATGTATCCCGTCTGTGGGATCCCGACGCCCGATTTGTGACCCAGACCATTGTGGAAAACGGAAAAGAAGTAAAACAGCAGGTGGCCGTTTCCGCAACATCCGGTCTGATCCCGGTATGTGTTATGGGCGTATCTGCCTTGGTCATGGTGATCTGCGGTCTTTTGATGCGCAAGCCTAAGCTGAAATGGCTCAGTGAATATGCGCTGCCCATCAGTCTTGTTTTGGGCATGGCTGCCGCTATCCCCATCACCGGATGGCTGAGCTAAGGAGGTGCTGACTGTGAAAAAAGAATTATCCTACATTGATTCCGTCCACAGAGACGGCCGCATCTGGAACTTAAGCGTAATGGTCCTGCTTCTTGCCTTCCCGGTCTGCGTTGCCTTTCTCTTCGGGGTTACCCCCGACTGGGATGCCCTTTTGCTGGGCCTGATCGCCACCGCGCCTATGTACTGGGCTGTTGGCGCCATTGAGACTGTCACCTTCGTGCCTATGCTGGGCGCAGGCGGCTCTTACTTAAGCTTTGTCACCGGCAACATCTCCAACCTCAAGCTGCCCTGCGCATTGAATGCGCTGGAGCAAAACGAGGTCAGCGCCAATTCCGAAGAGGGTGAGATCATTTCCACTGTGGCTATCGCCACCTCCAGTATTGTCACCACTTTGATCATTATTGTAGGTGTGATCCTGATCGCCCCCTTGACCCCGGTACTGCAAGCCCCTGTGCTCCAGCCTGCTTTTGAGCAGATCCTGCCCGCCCTGTTCGGCGGTCTGGGTGTGGCGTTTGTGTCCAAAAACTGGAAGATTGCTGTTGCCCCCATTGTGCTGATGCTGATCCTGTTCATCTTTGTGCCTGCGCTGGATTCCGGTACTGTGGGCATTATGGTTCCTGTTTCCGCCCTGTTCACCATCGGCACTGCCCGGATCCTGTATAAGCGGGGTGTAGTGTAATGGGTTATTTGGTTCTAGCCGCTGTTCTGCTTCTGTTGGCTGTGTTGATCATTCGCGCGCTGGCATTTCGGCCGAAAGCGCAACCGGATGCCTCTGTCGAAGATATTTCCTTCGACAAGGACGCCGCGGTGGATGCTCTTGCCCAGCTGGTCCGCTGCAAGACCATCTCTTATAACGACTCCTCTTTGGAAGAGGAAGCGGAGTTCCAGAAACTGATTGGCCTTCTCCCCTCACTCTACCCCAACGTATTTGCCGTTTGCTCTTTAGAAAAGCTTCCCGACCGGGCGTTGCTTTTCCGCTGGAAAGGCAAAACCGAGGGTGACCCGGCGGTCATGATGTCTCACTATGATGTCGTCCCGGTGGACGAGGCTATGTGGGACAAGCCTCCCTTTGCCGGCATTATTGAAGACGGCGTTCTGTGGGGTCGGGGAACACTGGATACCAAAGCTACCTTTAACGCCATCCTCTCCGCTGCCAATCACCTGATCGGCGAAGGCTTCGTCCCGGAAAAAGACATTTACTTTGCCTTCTCCGGTGGAGAAGAAGTCAACGGTATGGGCGCTGTGAACATTGTTCGCTATTTTCAGAAAAATAATATTTGCCCCGCTATGGTGTTGGATGAAGGCGGTGCTGTGGTGGAAAATGTATTCCCCGGCGTGGCAAAGCCATGCGCCATGATCGGCATTGCGGAAAAGGGCATGATAAACGTTTGCTACACCGCCCACTCCAGTGGTGGACATGCCTCCGCTCCTCCGGTCAAAACGCCCATTTCCGCGCTGGCAGACACCTGCCGCAGGATCCTTGATCACCCCTTTAAAATGCGCATCACTAAGCCTGCTCAGGCGCTGTTTGATGCGCTGGGCCGTCACTCTACCTTTGTATACAAACTGATTTTTGCCAACCTGTGGCTATTCTCCCCGGTACTGGATCTGATCTGCCGCATAAGCGGCGGCGAGATCAATGCTTTGGTCCGGACCACAACCGCCTTTACCCAAATGGAAGGCAGCAACGCCCGGAACGTGATCCCCACCGAGGCCAAACTGGTCAGCAATATGCGGCTGAATCCGGCAGATACTGTGGCAGGGGCAGTGGAATATCTGAAAAAGACTGTAAAAGATGACAGTATCGAGATCACTGTCATGGAAAGCCATGAGCCAAGCCCCATTTCCCGGATCGACTGCGAAGGCTGGGACAAGGTGGCCGCCGCTGTAGCTCAGACCTGGCCCGGCTGTATCGTTTCTCCCTACCTTATGGTGCAATGCTCCGATTCCCGGCACTATCGGGACTTAAGTGATCGGGTGTATCGGTTCTCCGCTATGGATATGACTTCCGAGGAACGGAAGAGCGTTCATGGCAACAACGAGCGGATTCGTCTGGAAGCGATTGCCCGTTCCGTAGAGTTCTATATCCGCCTGATGAAAACTTGCTAAAAACGCAAACAGGATTGCTTTTTTTACCGATATATGGTACAATACGAAAAAATATATAGAAAATTATTCTGTTTTGAGGAGAAATTCCATGAATATCGAAAAAGCTGCCTACGCGTTTCGCATCAACGGTCAGCCTGTTTCCTGCATTAATTACGGTCACGGCCACATCAATATGACATTGAAAGTGGACACAGATACCGGCAATGAATATATCCTGCAGCGGATCAATAAATACGTCTTTAAAGATCCGGTCAAGCTCATGTCCAACGCCAGCGCTGTCACCAACTACATCCGAGATCGGATTGAAGATCCCCGCATGGCGCTGCATTTCATCCCCACACTTCAGGGCAAATATTACCACCGGGACGAAGACGGCGAATTCTGGAGAATGACCGACTTTGTGGGCGGTTTCTGTCTGGACGCTCCGGAGTCGGACCTTGACTTCTATGAAAGCGCCATTGCTTTTGGCAGATTCCAGCAGCTGCTGTCCGACTTCCCTGCCGGCTCCCTGTACGAGACCATTCCGGAATTTCACAACACTGTGGATCGTTTCCGTCAGCTGAAGGATTCCATCCGCTCTGATAATATGGGTCGGGCTGCCACTGTACGGAAAGAGATCGATTTTGCCTTGTCCCAGGAAGCGCTGGGCAGCAAGCTTCAGCATATGCGGGAAAGCGGCGAGCTGCCTCTGCGGGTCACCCATAACGACACCAAGCTGAATAATGTTCTTCTGGATAAATCCACCCGTAAAAGTCTATGTGTTCTGGATCTTGACACCGTGATGCCTGGCCTTAGCGTACACGACTTTGGCGACTCCATCCGTTTTGGCGCAGCGACTGTTGCCGAGGATGAGCCGGATGCCAGCAAGATGCAACTGGACTTGCATTTGTTTGAAGTCTATACCAGGGGCTTTTTGGAGGCTGCCCTCTCTCTGACGGATGTTGAGATCAAAATGCTGCCTTTGGGGGCTTTGACCATGACACTGGAGGTAGGCATCCGTTTCCTGAAAGACTACTTAGACGGCGATCTGTACTTTAAGATCGCCTACCCGGAGCACAACCTTGTCCGCGCCAGAACCCAGCTGGCACTGGTCGCTGATATGCTAAAAAAATGGGACGATATGGAACGTATTGTCGCCCAGGTCGCAAAGGAAGTCCGCAAATAAATATCTGCCGGGAGTCAATGGCTCCCGGTTTTTATAGTTGAATTATGTAAAAACAGGATTCAAAATGTACAATCCTGCTGTCCGCAACTTATTTGGTCTCATTGATTTTGGCTATGGCTTATGCTAAAATAATTATGTAAGTAAAAACGCAGGCAGGGCGCTACCCGTCTGCCCCTTATAAAAGGAGGAATCCCCATGCAATATTTAGGAATTTCGTATGATGTGAAACATCCGCCGAAGCTGGACCCGGCGTTTATTCCCTTTGGCATCTGGTGCGATGCCTACCGGCGGGAGGCAAAAAAGCCCATTGCCATTGCCGTTGAGCGTAACGACGGCAACATTTCTGTCCGCCGTACCAATATTCACGGCACCGATGCTATGTTGGAGGCTGACTACCGGTATGTAGAGCGGTATGTAAAGTTCCTGCTCTGGTCCATCGGCGGCTTCCGGGTATATGTATGCGGCTGCTCTGCCATCGCCCAGCGACTGCAGAAGGCCTATGCCCCCGACGGTGCCCGGGCCTTTGATTACGATTTCTTCCAGAAGCTCTATGAACGGGAGCTGGAAATTCTGGATCTTCCTTTGGCTGACTGCCCCGCCGCCAACGAAACTCCCAAGCCCATTGGCGGTCATTTGGACGGCTGCCGCATCGGCTTCGACGCCGGTGGCTCTGACCGGAAGGTCTCTGCCGTCATTGACGGCGAGTGCGTCTACTCCGAAGAGGTAGTCTGGCATCCCAAGAAGAACCCCGACCCCAACTATCAGTACGAAGGTATTCTGGACTCCTTCCGTACCGCCGCATCCAAGATGCCCCGGGTGGATGCCATCGGTGTCTCCTCCGCCGGTGTGTTTATCGGCAACGCGCCTATGATCTCCAGTATCTTCTACTGCGTTCCCAGAGATCGTTGGGAGGAGGTCAAGACTGTATTTGACCGGGCCGCTGCCGAAATTGGCGATGTGCCTATCGTGGTAGCCAATGACGGAGATGTGTCTGCCCTTGCCGGCGCTATGGGTATGAATGCAGGCTCTATCATGGGTCTTGCCATGGGCACAAGCGAGGCTGTGGGCTATGTGGACAAGGACAAGAATGTTCTGGGTTGGATCAACGAGCTGGCATTCGCTCCTGTTGATCTGAGCGAAGACGCTATGCAGGACGAATGGTCCACAGACTTCGGTGTAGGCTGTAAGTATTTCTCCCAGGATGCTGTCAACAAGCTGGCGCCCAGAGCTGGCATTGAACTGGATGAGAATCTGACCCCCGCCGAAAAACTGAAGGTGGTCCAGGCGCTGATGGAGAAGGACGACCCCCGAGCCGCTGCTGTTTATAAGGATATCGGCATTTATCTGGCTTACACTGTCGTCCTCTACTCCCAGTTCTACGACATTCATCATTTGATGCTTCTGGGCCGTGTTATGTCCGGCAAGGGCGGCGATCTGATCCTCTCCACCTGTAATGATGTTTTGAAGGACGAGTTCCCCGCCCTGGCAGAGAAGGTAAATGTAATGCTCCCCGACGAAAAGACCCGTCGTGTAGGTCAGAGCGCTGCTGCTGCCAGCCTGCCGGAACTGAGAAAGTAAGAGGAAAGCTATGTTCTACAAAAACGCCCGGATCTTTACATCCGATTTTCAATTTGTAAATGGCGCATTTGAGGTCACAGAAGACGGCCGGTTCGGTCAGATCCTCCCGGCAGATGTGCCTGCCGACGCAGTGGACCTGCAGGGCGCTACGGTGATCCCCGGACTGATCGACGTCCATAACCATGGCAACTCCGGCGCGGATTTTTCCGACGGAGATTACGACGGACTGGTGAAGATGGCGAAGTATCTTCTTAAGTCCGGTGTCACCTCTTTTGCTCCCGCTTCCATGACCCTGCCTTACGATGTGCTAAAAAAAGCCTTCGCCACCGCCAGAAAGCTGGCAGACGAGCAGCCTGAGGGTTGTTCCCGTCTGATGGGTATTCAGATGGAAGGCCCTTATTTCTCTGAAAAAAAGAAAGGCGCTCAGAATGGCGCCTATCTGAAAACTCCCGATTTTGACGGTTTTAAGGCGCTGTATGAGGGCTGCGGCGGGCTTGTCCGGATCGTGGATATTGCCCCGGAGCTGCCCGGCGCGGTAGAATTTGTGGAAAAGGCAAAACATCTTTGCACCGTGTCCATTGCTCACACCGACTCCGATTACGACCATGCCCGGGACGCGTTTGCCGCCGGTGCTACCCATTTGACTCACCTGTTTAACGCCATGCCCGGCATCCACCACCGGAATCCCGGTGTGATCCCGGCAGCCGTGGAAAACGAGAATGTCCGCGCTGAGCTGATCTGTGACGGACTGCATGTCCATCCCGCCTCTGTGCGGCTGGCATTTGCCATGTTCGGCGGTGAGCGGATGGTGCTGGTGTCCGACGCTCTGCGGTGCTGCGGCATGCCCGATGGCGAATATGAGCTGGGCGGCCAGCAGGTGTTCCTCTCCGGCGGTATTGCAAAACTCTCTGACGGCACCATCGCCGGCTCTGCCACTAACCTCTATGACTGCATGCGCAAGGCCATCTCTTTCGGTATTCCCGAAGAAGACGCCGTCCGAGCCGCCACCTGGAATCCTGCCTGCTCGTTGGATGCCCAGGACAAAGTTGGCTCTATCGCTACCGGTCTTTACGCAGATTTTCTGGTATGTGCCCCGGATTACAGCAGCAAGCAAGTATTCCTTGGCGGCAAGCCGTTGACAATTTCTAAAAACTAAGCTATCATAGGCTGGACACAAAAGGCCTCCCTTTTGGGAGGCCTTCTTTTTTCGAGGTGACTATGTTAAAGCGTTATATTGGTGACAGAGCGTTCTACCGCAGTATGCTTGCCGTTGCTCTGCCGATCATCATCCAAAACGGAATCACTACCTTTGTTGGCTTGCTGGACAACATCATGGTTGGTCAGGTAGGCACTATGCAAATGAGTGGCGTATCCGTAGTGAACCAGCTGATCCTGGTGTTAAACATTTCCCTGTTTGGCGCATGCGCCGGTGCAGGCATCTATATCGCCCAGTTCTATGGTTCCTGCAATCATGAGGGTATCCGCCACGCCTTCCGTTTCAAACTCATGATCTGTTTTGTTTTAGCATTGGCATCCATCGGTATTTTTTCTCTCTTCGGCAATGGGCTGATCGAGTTGTTTCTTCAAGGAGAGGGCGATCCGGCAGAAGCCGCCCTTACCCTTCAGTACGGAAGAGAATACCTTGATGTCATGCTTTGGGGGGTACTCCCCTTTGCGCTGAACGTCGCCTATGCCGGTACGCTCCGGGAATGCAGCAAAACAATGCTGCCTATGGTTGGCGGCGTTATTGCAGTCTTTATTAATCTGATTCTGAACTACATTCTGATCTTTGGTCATTTCGGCGCGCCTGCAATGGGTGTCAAGGGCGCAGCGCTGGCAACGGTAATCTCCCGGTACGCAGAACTTGCCATTGTAGCCGGTTGGTCCCATCTTCACTCCGAAGATGTCCCCTTTATCCGAGGACTGTACCGCTCCTTCTATATCCCAGGAAAGCTTTTGAAGCAGATCCTGATCAAGACTGCCCCCTTGCTTATCAATGAATTTCTGTGGTCTACCGGTATGGCATTTTTGAATCAGTGCTACTCCACCTGTGGCTTAGAGGTAGTGGCTGCCAATAATATTTGCAGCACCCTCTCCAATGTTGCCAGTGTGATGTTTATTGCTATGGGCAGTACCACCGGCATTATCATGGGGCAGCTACTGGGCGCAAGGCGTACAGAAGAAGAGCTGCGGGACACTAACCGAAAGCTTCTGTTTACCACAGTTGTTTCCGGTATTATCCTTGGCGGAATCATGGCAGCTGTTTCCGGCGTGTTCCCCCTGCTGTACAACACCACTGACCAGGTACGTTCTCTTGCCGCCAAGATGATCATTGCCTATGGCGTGATCGTAGTACCGCTGCACTCCTATCTCAACCCGGTATATTTTACCATTCGGGCCGGTGGAAAGACCCTTATCACTTTTCTGTATGACAGCGGCTTTTTGTGGGCGCTTATGATTCCCGTTGCCTATATCCTCAGCCGGTTTACTGCCATCCCCATTATGCCGCTGTATATCATCTGCAACGGCATGGAGACCATAAAGATCGGCCTTGGTGCCTATCTGATTCACAAAGGCACCTGGATGCAAAACCTTGCCTCTAAATAAGTATACGGCGTTGCCAAAGGGGCAACGCCGTATTTTATATTGCATTGCTGTTCAGCACCAGGGCGCTGTATAAAAACAGCACGTCCTGCCCGTGAAAATCCAGATAGTTTCCCAAGCGATGCGCCGGGATATACCGGACATCCACCAAGGTCACCTTGGCGTAATCCCGGGTCAAAAGGGGCACAAGGGAGCTTCCAAAGGAGTCCCGGAATACGATCAGCTCCCGGTCGGTGGTTGCGTTGGGATTTTCGATGGTCAGCAAGGATTGCGCGCCGGAAAGATAAACTTCATACAGATCGCTACCCGTCAGACGGTCAAGGTCATACACAGGCGTATAGCTGTCTTTTTCATAGTTGTAAACCCGGCAGTCCTTCAGCCAATGGTTTTCCATAAGGTACATATTCTCCGGCTCCATGGGTAGCGCCGCCTGTCCGTAATAGACTCCGTAGAAAGGCTGCTCCACAGCTGTTGCAGAAAAGTCCTCTTCCCGGGGCAGGGTCAGCCCCATCATTTCCGACAGTCGCTGCGCCACAGGCAGCAGCCGTTCCTGTCGCCAGTGGGTGTCGGTAAAATAGTAATCCTCTATATCCAGGCAGTCGGTGATATCCACATAGGAAGCCCATGGCATTGCCTGCCGTACCATAGTGAACAGCTTCTCATAGTCCATGGCCAGATACCCGTTTTCTTCTGACAGATAAAATCCTTTATCCGGTATTACCGATGCAAATACCGCCGAGCCGCTGTTTTTCAAATAAGCATTATAAATACCGGAAAATGTCCCCAGGGCGTGATTGACGGACTTTTGATTTAATGGATATTCCATTTTCGCGGCATAGCCGTCGGCAATATAAATGCCGTTGTTATCCCGCTGTCCTAACACATAACGATGAAACAAAGCTTTTGCCTGCCGGAAGGGTTCCCGGAGGGGGAACTGATCTAGGGTATATTCTTCAAAATCCACCACAAACTTTCCGGAAAGCAGTCCTTCTCCGGAGAGCTGGGGTAGTTGGGCAAGGGGTCTGCGTTCCGTTTCCGAAAAGGCTTTTGCCGGCTGCAGCCAGGCAAATGCCGTCAGTCCCAGCCATACTGCCAGCAGAAGCAATCCACCGACCCGACGCAAATTTTGTTCTTTCACAGAATGCCCTCCTAAAATCGGAAATACAGAAACGGATTAAAAGATCCGTCCACCAGATAGGCGCAGCAGATGATCAAAAGCAGGATCAGCACCACAGGCTCTGCCACCGCGCCCAGCCGATTCTCGGACAACCTGACAGCTGCGTTGCGGACGACCGGAGTTGCCCCCAGAATACCTAACACCAGCAAGATGCCGTAGCTTCGTAAATAGTACAGGCTTTCCCCTGATATCAGCGGCACGCCACCGATCCCAAACAGGCCGGCTATATCCCCGGCAGCCTGGGTAAGATCTGCCGCATTGAACAGCACAAATCCCAAAAGCACCACCAAAAGCACATAGCCGTGGCGCAAGACTTCAGGGAGTTTTTGAATGCCCGCGGACCATTTCTCCAACAGCAAAAATGCAGCGTACAGCAGTCCCCAAAGAACAAAATTCCACGCCGCGCCGTGCCACAGACCTGTAAGCATCCACACTACCAGGATATTAAATACCCACCGCAGCCTGGACACCCGGCTGCCGCCCAATGGAATATACACATAATCCCGGAACCAGCCGCCCAAGGTCATGTGCCAGCGGCGCCAAAACTCGGTGATGGACCTTGACAAATAGGGATAATCAAAGTTCTCCGGAAAGTGAAAGCCGAAGATCTTACCTAAGCCGATGGCCATATCGCTGTATCCGGAGAAATCGAAGTAGATCTGCAGCATAAATGCCACAGCATACAGCCAATAAAACAGCACTGACTTTTCCCCGGATGCCCGAAAAATCTCCGTCAGCTGTCCAAACTGATTGGCAAGAAGTATCTTCTTGGAAAGGCCGGTCAGAAACCGCCTTGCGCCTAACATCGCCTGCTGCACACTGTGGTTTCGGTTCTCCAACTGCCGTGCCACATCCACATACCGGACGATAGGACCGGCAATCAGCTGGGGAAACAGCGCTACATATGCCCCAAAACTGACAAGATTCCTTTGCGCTGTCACCGTTCCCCGGTACACATCAATCGTATAGCTAAGACACTGGAAAGTATAAAAGCTAATGCCGATAGGAAGCGCCAACCGCAAAAACGGCAGGTCTGTTCCGGCGATCCCGTTAAAGGAATCGATAAAAAAGTCCGCGTACTTAAAGATCCCCAGAAGCGCTACGCTGACCGTCACAGAGATCGTAAGCCAAACTCTTTTTCCCGTCCGGGATGAACTTTTCTCTATGGCAAGACCGCAGATGTAAAACAGCAGGATCGTAAATACCATCAGGATCACGTACCGGGGCTCGCCCCATGCGTAAAACAGCAGACTGAAAGCCAGTAATACACCGTTTCGCCATGCTACCGGCACTAAAAAATATACCGCCAGCACCACCGGCAAAAAGTAAAACAAAAAGGGAATACTTGAGAAAAGCATCCTGCACCTCCTAAAAAACAGCGACCCATGGGTCGCTGTTTTCATTCAATCGCTTCTTGGTATTCGATCCGGGCATTGGGATAAGCCGCAGTCAGCTTGTCCCGGAGTGTGGCAAGCACATCCTCTAAGCCAAAGGCTGAGAGCACATGCCGGTCACCGATCACCGCTACCAGCAGCGCTTCCGGTGTGCCACACAGCCATTGGTTGTCCTTGAATGCATCACGCATGTCCTCAGCAAAATCATCCTCATCCACCCCGTCCTTCAGCCTGAAAGCCCCACAGGTGAAATTATTAACCATCATGCCGTGGATCATAGACGCTGCCTGCTCAATATTGGTAAGCTGCGCCTCCGGCACGATCAGATTATACTGCAAACCGTCTGTGTCACTTACATCAAATTCACCGGGTTTCCCGTCTGTCATGTTGGCCGCATCTCCGCCGTAAACAGGAAATTTTTCATCCTCGGAGAATTTATCCCAAACCGTTTGCAGGATCTCCAGCGGATTTCCTGCCACATCATATGCGCCGTCTGTCTGCTCCGGCTGACTAATACGGCAGCCGGCACAAAGGGTCATCACTATGGCTGATACCAGCAGAAAAGATAGAAATTTCTTCATAACATTCATCCCTCCGCGGACAGTCTTCCCCGTTTTTTCATAAAATATACCAGAGAAAACAGGGCGATCCCCACAAGCACGCCGGCAGTATCAATGACAACATCCCGGACGCCGGGTCCCCGGTCCGGAACAAAACACTGGATGGTTTCGTCTATACACCCAACAACAAACCCGCCAAGAAGGGGCAATATCCAATATTCCCACTTTCGCTGCCGCACCATCCGGATCAGCCAGCTCAGACATAGCCCCAAACAGCCAAACTCCGTAAAATGCGCCATTTTCCGTAGCAGTCCGTGACCGTCGCTATCCCCAGGTCTTCCGGGAATAATTTGGAAAAGCACATCCTTCACCCAGTGGCTGATCGCTCCGGAGAGCTCTCCCGGCAGCAGAGAATTGCCCCAAATAAAAATAAGATTCACGATCAGCAGCGCAACGCAAAGCCGCAGTCTCCCGCTTGTTTTGACGATCACGCCAATACCCCCAGATGCTCCAGAAGGATCTTTGCGCCAAGCAGGATCAAAATAACACCGCCGGCGATCTGCGCCTTCTTTTCAAAGCGGCTGCCAAAAACATTGCCGATCCTTACGCCCACAGCAGACAGAATAAAGGTGGTCACGCCGATAAGCAAAACCGCTGTCCAAATGTTTACATTTCCTGCCATGGCAAGAGAGATACCTACGGCCATAGCATCGATACTGGTGGCAATCGCCATAACAAACATGGTCTTTACCGACAGGTCCGCATCCTCCTGCTCACAGTCGCACTCATTGCTGAAAGCTTCCCGGAGCATGTTAAAGCCGATAATTCCCAAAAGGCCAAAAGCTACCCAGTGGTCAAACGCCTCGATAGCGCCGGCAAACAGTGTTCCCAAAAAGAAACCGATCACCGGCATCAATGCCTGAAAGCCACCGAACCACGCTCCGCAGGTGACCTCAGCCTTCAGCGTTGCCTTTTTCATGGACAAACCCTTACAAATGGACACCGCAAAGGCGTCCATGCTCAATCCGATTGCAAGCAAAAAAAGTTCTGCAAATCCCATTTTATAACCTCAATTTCCCCCAAATATCTATTCCCCGGCAACTACACCGAACATTATTTTCCAATTATATCAGCACGACCGAGTACCTGTCAAGGTCGGCTGCGGTCTATCTGCATTCAGCACCCCCCTCTGTCTGTATAAACTGCATTTTGTTCTTGCAAACAAAAGACTTTTCCTGTACAATAACCCATATATTGTCAGAAAAATCTGGAGGAATCCTTATGAACACCTTTATCCCTGCAAACATCCTACTTCCCAAGGTCAGCTCCATGGAAAAATGGGCGGTGATCGCCTGTGACCAGTTTGTTTCCCAGCCGGAATACTGGGCGCAGGTCCGGGAATTTGTAAAAGATGCTCCCTCTACTTTGCAGCTGATCCTGCCGGAAGCCGATCTGGGCGACCACAACGATCAGCGGATCGCTGCCATTAACAATGCCATGCAGGCGTATCTGGACCAGGGTATCTTTACCTGCTACGAAAATGCCTTTATCTACGTAGAACGGACACTCCTTAACGGCTCTGTCCGCCGGGGCGTGATCGGTGCTGTGGATCTTGACCAATATGACTACTCCCCCGATTCTTCCTCCGCTGTCCGGGCAACAGAGAAAACGGTTGTGGAACGGATCCCCCCCAGAATGGATATCCGCCGGGATGCCCCCATTGAGCTGCCCCATGTGCTGCTTTTGTGCGACGACGAAAAGCGGCGGCTTCTGGAATCTGTTGCTGACCGGAAAGATCAGCTGCCCCTGCTGTATGACTTTGATCTGATGCAGGGCGGCGGACGGATCAAGGGTTGGCTGGTACAAGGAGAGGATGCAGACATCTTCTGCCAGGCCTTGGTAGATTATACCGCCCGCTGCCAGGAGAAATTCGGCGATGCGCCTGTGCTTTACGCTGTGGGTGACGGCAACCACTCTCTTGCCTCTGCCAAGGGCTGCTATGAGGAGCTGAAGGCAAATAACCCCGGCGCAGACCTTTCCAACCATCCTGCCCGTTACGCGCTGGTGGAGCTGGAAAACATCCACGACGAATCTCAGGTTTTTGAGCCGATCCACCGGATCATTACCGGTACTGACCCGGATGCCATGCTCCGGGCATTGGAGGAAGCTGCTTGTGCAGAGGGCGGCTGCCCGGTACGTTGGTTTGCCGGCAAGCGCAGCGGCACTGTGTACTTAAACGCAAAAGACGGTCAGCTCCCTATCGGTGTGCTTCAGGCTTTCCTGGACGATTATCTGCAGAATAATCCCGGTGAAACCGATTACATCCACGGCGACGACACTTTAGAGCAGCTCGCTAAGGCAGAAAATGCCATCGGCTTCCTGCTGCCTGCTATGGAAAAGGGACAGCTGTTTACCGGCATTATCGCCGACGGTGTTCTGCCCCGAAAAACTTTCTCCATGGGTCATGCTCAGGAAAAGCGCTACTACTTAGAAGCAAAGAAAATTCGATAAAACTTTTGGGCGGACTCCTAAGAGTCCGCCCAAACTTTATTCAATAATGTAGGCTGCTGTGATCTGTCCGTAATAAGCAGTATGATAATCGCCCTCCGGGAACTCCGGTGTTTTGGGATAGTACCTGGCGGTATTCTCTTCGTTGATAGCGCCGGGCTCCTGGTCCTGCTTGTAGATGACCTTACATTCCAAGGTCAGCGGAAGTTCCTTGATACCGGGAACGGAGATTGTTTCCGGTTCTTCCAGATGCAGTCCCAGCTGATCGATCTTATCGATATCTCTGCCGGACCGGGTACCGCACAGACTGAGAATCGTCTTGTCATACTCTCCGTAGGGGATATTTACGGTAAACTCACCGTTTTTCTCCAACAGCTCCTTGGTATATCGGCTCTCCCGGACAAAAGCGATAAAGATGGGCTTTCCCCACTGGATGCCCAACGTTCCCCAGCCGATGGTCATGGTATCCACCACCCCATCCGCCTTAGTAGTCAGCAATACGCCTTTGCCTGTTTCCTCCAGGATCTTTCCGGCGTAATCCCACACTTTGATTTTCTGCTTCATTGCGATCCCTCCATAGATCTATCATATGCCGCCAAGATCATCTTAGAAAGAAAATGTTGGCAGGCGGTATTTATTCCTGTGTCTGCAACAGGCTGGTATATTCGGTAGCCCGGAGAATATTTGCCACCCTGGAGTCGATCATATACACCATTATTGACCCCTCCAGCCGGAGGTATGTACCCTCTTCCATGCCATGTCCCAGTTCCAGCGTCACTGTCTTTTCCGGGTCGTTCTGAGCATAATTTACAGTGATCTTATGCGCACCCTCCCCAAAGCCGTACTGCTCTATGAGATCACCTTCGGCATTGTAGCATATGCATGTATCCAGAGAGATCTTTTGCAGGTTGGCAATAAACGCCTCTGTCTTTCTAAAATCCAGCGGAAGCTTTTCCTCCTCTGTGTTGGCATACCAGCGGATACCGGCTTCATCCCACGCACAGGACAAGTCCATAGCATAGTGGCCGGAGATCTTCACTCCCCAGACATCTGTCAAATTGGGAAGCTCCTCACAGGCGATCAAATCATACAGTCCATAATAAAACGCGTTAAACAAAGCGCCGTCTACCATATGTACCTTTTCATCCCCTGTGGACAGATAGTAAATGCTGCCTGCCACAGACTTATCTCCGATCATCACCTTGGAGGTAGTCCCGTTAGCAGTGACCTGAATCGTGCAAATGGGTTTGTCCAGTCCGTAGGATACCGGATCCTGGGGGTTTTGGATGGTGTTGTAGGAGATGATCTCCTTCAGCTGCTTCACCATTTCCTCTAAATAGCTTTCGTCTAAGGGAAAATCCTTATCCGCAGTATAATACCAACCTTTCCCGTCAAAAGTAAACGAAAGTTTTTCCTCTCCGAAATTCCACTGCAGCACCTCTATCTTCTCCGGATCTACGGAGAAAACTACCTGGCTGCCGATCTGTTTGTCTTTTTGATTATTCACAAGGACCACTGTCAGTACAACAGCAACAACTGCCACCACAGCCACAAAAATGATCCATTTTGTTGCTTTTTTCATTTTGCTCTCCTGTATTATTTACCAAAAGTCAGACGTGCCTGTCCGTCGCTCTCATAGGCAACCGCTGTGCAATCTAAACGCAGGTTCTCCATTGCCTCGAAATATGCTTCCTTGGACGCAAAAACAGGCTTGTATTCCGCTATGACCTTCTTTGCCCGCTCTGCTCCGTTACCCAGCAACAGCGAGAGCATGTTCAGCTGCACCTTAGCTGAGGTAACACAGGCAGATTCCGGATCGGCGATATAATAATCGTTGCCGTGGCTCTTTCCAACTGCGCCGCCCATGTAGGGATGAATGAAGGGCATCACGCTGGCGATATCACCCATGTCCGTAGAGCCTGTTCCCCAGCCCTCGGCGCGGAAATCCACCTTGACACCGGCAAGCTCCATAGCCTCCCGGGTCACTTCCATCAGCTCAAGATCATTCTTTCCGGGCATGTAGCCGGGGATATCCTCCAGACGAACGTTTGCGCCCAAAGCGGCAGCAGATGCTGCCGGCGCCCGGTTTACCTTGCGGTTTGCGTCCACCATATCCTCCACAGACGCGCCCCGGACAAAGCTCTCCAGCCGCACATCGTCAGGAATGGCGTTCACTACATCGCCGCCGGCGGTAATAATGGGATGGACACGAATATGAGAGACATCCTTAAAGGTCTCCCGCAAGGCGTTGATGGCGTTTAGGGCAAGGTTCGCGGCTCGGACAGAGCCGCTGCAATGCCCAAAAGCGCTGCCGCCTGAGCGCAATGGCCGCAGGCATGGACTGCTCCGGTTGCAGGATCTGCATCCGGGTGGCTGGGGCAGATCAGACTGTCCATCTCACCAAAGATGGCGACAGTGGGTCCGGGCCTGCCGGTATCCAGTTCTGCGTAAAAGCCGGGGATATCTCCCGCCAGGGTCAGCTCATAACCCAGTTTGGCAAAAGCCTCTTCCAAATAGGCATGGGTCTGCCACTCCCGATAGCCGGTCTCCGGATTTTTCCAAATATAATCCAGCGCATCCAGAATCAGCCGACGGTGCTTTTCAACATTTTGCATGTTCTTTTCCATCTGCCGGTCCTCATTTAAAAATTGATGATCTCCCCGGTTTCCATAGACCGTTTAATAGCGTCGATCATATGTACCGGCTTTGTCAGCTTTTCTGCAGACACAGAATCCGTCTGTCCCCGAAGAAGCTTGGCATAGCGGTCTGCCTCCAGATCATAAAGTCCTGTAATATCAATATCAAAATGGTAGTTCTGCTTTTTTCCGAATACGATGCAAGAAGGCTTGCCTGCTACCACAAAATGCAGGGAAACTGCATCTTTTTCATACTGAACATTGACAAGCAAACTGTCGCCGGTGCGCATGGTCTGCACCGCTTTTACATCCATACCAAAGACTTCCAGACACATCTCCACCAGATGAGGCGCATAGAAGTAAATGCCGTCATAAATGCTGTTCAGCACCACTTGGAAACTCATAGCTGCGCTGACAAATTCGTCTTTCTCACGAAGCTCTGCCACCAAAGCCTTGATCTCCTGCACTTTTGCCACATATTTGCAGGCAGAGCCACCCTGCACCGGGCAGCCGTATGCCTGAAGCTTGGCAATCAGTTCGTCAGCCTCTTTGGGATCAGAGGTAAAAGGCTTGTCGATAAACAAAGGCATCTTGCGCTCTGCAAAAGGAAGGGCGTATGCCATATGCTCAGAACCACGACGGCAGGTGATCATCACGCCGTCCACCCGTCCGAAAAAGTCCTCTGCTTTTTCCGCCACAAATTCTGCGCCGGTCTCTTCCACGATCTTCTTGTTGGCCTCCTGGTCCGGTCCTAAAATGGCAACTACACGGATGTCCTCGTGGTTCATCTTGCCGGTATCAGGATTGGGCAGGTTAAAATATTGGGCAAATGCCAGAGCATGGGAATTTTCTGTTCCGATAATGCCGATTCTATACATGTTTCAATACTCCCTTCGGTAAATTATTCTCTGCTACAAAGTATAGCACACACAATTTTGGTATACAATATGAAAAAACAATCCCCAATATTGAAAAAACAATCCGCAATATTAAAAAACCACCGATCGGTAGACCACAGGGTATGGGTCATTTTTTCTCACCCAGTTCATGGACATAGTTCATGGCAAGGGTGTGGGTCGGATGGCAGTGCATTACCACCCGGTTTTGAGGATCCACGGACAGCCTTGCCATGTGGCTCATCAAATGAGCAGGAAATTCTGAGGTGAATTTTCCGCCATCAGCAAAGCCCCACAAAAGCTCCGCAGTCTTTCCGTCGGCAGCGATCCGGACGATACCCAGATTAGTCTCGGGATCACTGTCTATATTCTTAAAATACTTACCTGTACCGGTGACGATAAAAATCTTACCGACGATGGCTGTTGCATCAAAGCCCAAGGGAATGGTACGGATCACCTGATTCAAGTCCAGATACTCCCCTACCTCTTCTTCATCCAGCAAATAGCTGATGTTGCCGCCATTGCGTTCATCCCACCCCAAGCGGTACATATTAGCCGTAGTCTCACGCATTTCCTCCACAAAGGGAGCAGTCATAATATCCTTCATAAGGTTATCCTCTCCTGCTTTGAATTTCCCTTTCGTATTTTTCAACTTCACCAAACCACTGCCCGTCAGCAGGCTTACCGCAGACACGGCAATATTCCTCCCACACTTCGCCAAAGGGCATGGTCTTCTGCTCCTCTAAAAGCACCATAAGCTTTGTCCAGTTGCCCTCATCCTGCAACTTTTTCAGCTCTGCATTTGGCTCTAAAAGGGCAAATAACAACGCTTTTTGCAAGTTCCGGAAACCGGTGACCCATGCCGATACGCGGTTGATAGAGGCATCAAAATAGTCCAGAGCGATGAAGACCCGGTCCAGACCGCCGCAACGGACGATCTCCTTGCAAAGCTCCTTTGTCTCATCATCAAACAGGACCACATGGTCTGAATCCCGGCGGACACCGCGGGTCACATGGAGCGCCATCTTCTTATCATAGGCAAGGATAGCGGAGATCTTGTCGAAAACCACCTCGGTGGGATGATAGTGACCGTTATCCATAAGGCTGATACAGTCCGGACGGGAAGCGGCATACTTTAAGCACCATTCAGCAGAGCCTACGGTATAGCTTTCCACAC
This sequence comes from Faecousia sp., assembly GCA_045595075.1. GTDB lineage: Bacteria > Bacillota > Clostridia > Oscillospirales > Oscillospiraceae > Faecousia. Next base: position 19,931 of record JAZNZT010000068.1, on the reverse strand, counting down.
CAATGCCAAAGACCTTGGGTTCCGCGCACGGATATACCTTCTCCGGGTCAAATTCTTCAGAGAGTATCTCGTCAAAGGACTGCTTATACCGCATCCGGGGTCCCAGCCGATCTGCAGGGATATCCTTAAAGCCGTCTCCTGCCCAGATATTCATAACGCAGGGTTGTCCCAGCTCATCTGCCAAATATTGGGAGATACGGACGCAGGCTTTACCATGCTCCACCCAGAATTTTCTGTTTCCTCATTGGGACTGGACAAGGTCAGCGGATCGCATTTGGGGTGCGAAAAGAAGGTAGGATTAAAATCACAGCCAAGTCCCCGCTCCTTGCAAAAATCTACCCATTTTTTAAAATGTTTCGGCTCTAATTTATCCCGGTCCACCCAGCCGCCATTTTCTTCATCAAAGATCGCATAGCTTGCGTGAAGATTCATTTTCACCTGTCTGGGGACTAAGGAGATCACCTTGTCGATGTCTGCCATCAGTTCTTCCGGTGTTCTTGCTCTGCCGGGGTAGTTACCGGTGGTCTGAATACCGCCGGTCAACGGCTTGTTGGGGTCTGTATCAAATCCCCGCACATCATCGCCCTGCCAGCAATGCAGCGCTAACGGAACGGTTCTCAGCCGGGCAATGGCAGCGTCCGTATCCACCCCAAGGGCGGCATATTTTTCTTTTGCCTCTAAGTAGCTCATAGTCATACCTCCATTTGTATTTTCAGATTACCTAAAGCAGTAGCTTCAATAGGCAGCGCAACAACTTTTTTACCTGTCAGTTCTTCTGTAAGGCGATTCAGGAATTTGTTTTTCGCGCCGCCGCCAACAATATACAGACAGTCATATTTGCTGCCGGTGTTTTCTTCCAGCTGTCGGATCGCTTTTTGATAGCTGATGGCCAGAGAACGGAAGGCGCAGCGGAAATAATCACCTGTTTCCATCTGCATCCCGGCTGCCTTGTTGAATGCCGCCACCATACTCTCCGGCGCCAGAAATTCCGGAGCATCCGCATCTACCAAAGCTTCGCAGCGGCTTTGCTCTGCCATTTCCACGATACGGGAAATCGGTGTCTCCGGACAAAGCTCCTGCTGCAGCTGATTTATCAGCCACATGCCCATGATATTTTTCTGATAGCGGTTGTAGCCTACGCCACCCTCATTGGAGTAGTTAGCCAACCGACTGCCTGTATCCGTAATAGGATGCAGTGTCTTAACTCCCAGCAAAGACCACGTACCGGAAGAAAGATACAGTCCCTCCTGTTCCATAGGAATTCCCTCTACCGCAGAGCCGGTATCGTGAGTAGCGCACAAAACCACTTTGCAGTTGCCACCTACCTGCTCCCGAATTTCCGGGAGCAGCTCTCCCAGAACCGTCCCCGGTTGGGTCAGCTTTGGAAACAAATGGGTAGGATAACCCAAGGTGTTCAAAATATCGGGATCATACTCGCCGGTTTTGGCGCTGATCATTCCCGTTGTTGAAGCATTGGTATATTCCCGCGCCGCTACGCCGGTGAGCCTGTACATCAAATATTCCGGGAGCATCAGCATTTGGGTCGCCCGGTCCAAACGCCCTTGAATCTTATCATCATATATCTGATAAATGGTATTGAAGGGTCGGAACTGGCAGCCTGTCCGGCAGTATAACTCCTCAAAAGACACTTTTTCGTGAACCTGACCGATCACAGCTTCGGTACGGCTGTCCCGGTAGGCATACACAGGCCGTATAGGCTCATCCTTTTCCAGCAGCACATAATCTACGCCCCAAGTGTCCACCGACAGACTTTCGATTTTGGGACACTCCCGGAATGCCACCTGAATACCCTGCAAAACCTGAGTAAACAGTCCGTCAATATCCCACACCAGATGGCCATTTTCCGTATGTACGCCGTTGGGGAATCGGTAGATTTCTCTGGTTTTGATCTGTCCGTTCTCACGCCAGCCTATAATGTGCCGTCCGGAGGAAGCGCCAATATCAATGGCAAGATAATATTGCAAACAAAGTCCCCTCTTTTATACTCTGCTATCAGTTTATCATGAAGCAGATAAAAAGGGAGGTCTTGTAATAACAGAAAAAGTGTCCTCTTATGCACATTTAATTGTCTCGGTAATGTTTTGGAGATTTTCCGAAAGACGCCGCAAAGATCCTATGAAAATAGCTGATGTTTTCATAACCCACCGCAACCGCAATATCTGCGATATTGCCGTCGGTGTTCCTGATCAAAAACGCCGCCTGGGCAAGCCTCTTCTCCTGCACCAGCTGGGTATAGGTTTTTCCTGTCTTGCGTTTGATCTCCCGACTGAGCCAGTTGGGATCGTAATGCAGCTCTTTTGCAGCATCCGATAAGCTGCACCGGGCGTAATTTGCCTCCAGATATCGCAAGAGTTTCAGGATCGCCGCCTCTTCCGAGCCGTCTGTGGACATCTTGTCCGTGTACCCCAATAGCTGCATAAACAAAAGCGCCATGGTCATTTGGGCAGTCCTTCGCTTATTGACGGTTTCTTCCAGCAGGATCCAAAGCAGATTCTCCACCAGATTCTGCACCGGAGGCACATCCGCCACCTGAAAATGCAGATACCCCGGACCTGCATTCAGCCTGCACAGACTGTCTGTCAAAAACTGGCGGATCGGTGTGTTCTGTTCCTCAACAACCCTTAGCGATTCTGTAAAAAATTCCGGCAACACAATAAAGTTGATCCCTACATCCTCTATCCCGGCTTTTTGTATGCTGTGGGCAGTATTCTGGCTCATGAACAGCAGCTCTCCCTGCTTCACCACAATCTGTTTACCCTCGATCCTATGGACTGTCTGTCCGGAACACATATACACCACTTCCACAAAGTCATGTCTGTGTTCCGGGAAATCGATAAAACGGGTATGGGGACGGATGGTAATGAGCTTTCCCGCCGCCAAAAGCTTGCGGCTGTTGACCGTATCATCTGCGCCTTGCATATACAGCTGCCGATCAATGGTCTTCTTTCCGTTCAGAAACGCCTGTTCCTCCTGTGTGACGACCCGCAGTCGGTCCAATAGTCTGGAATCCATTTCTTTCCCTCCCGAAAAGTATCTTCTCATGCACTGATTATATCACACTCTTTTGCCCCCTGCAAGACACAAAAACACCGCAGGAAATACCCTGCGGTGTTTGTACTTTTAAGAAAGCAGCAACTTGTCGTCTGCCTCGTCAGAGCCGCTTGCCTTGCTGAAAAGCGCCAGCAGCTGCTCTACCGTAAGATTCTTCTTTTCCTCACCGGATACATCTACCACAATCTTACCGTCGGACATCATGATCAGCCGGTTGCCATAGGCAATGGCATCACGCATGTTGTGGGTGATCATCAGAGTGGTCAGATTGTCCTTTTCCACGATTTTCTGAGTAGCCTCCAGTACCTTGGCGGCGGTCTTGGGATCAAGCGCTGCGGTATGCTCGTCCAGCAGAAGAAGCTTGGGTTTCTGCAGCGCAGCCATCAGCAACGTCAGCGCCTGCCGCTGACCGCCGGAAAGCAGGCCAACCTTAGCGGTGAGCCGGTCTTCCAGACCTAAGCCCAGGATCTTCAGCTGCTCTTTATACTGCTCCCGCTCCTTCTGAGTGATTCCCGGACGCAGCGTCCGCATCTTGCCCCGGCGGGCAGCCAGCGCCAGATTTTCTTCGATCTGCATGGTTGCGGCTGTTCCCATCATGGGGTCCTGGAACACTCTTCCGATATACTTTGCCCGCTTGTATTCCGGCAAATGGGTCACATCCACGCCATCAATGGTGATGGTGCCCTCGTCCACCGTATATGCGCCTGACACTGCGTTGAGAAGCGTACTTTTACCTGCGCCGTTGCCGCCGATGACTGTAACAAAATCTCCGGGTTTTAGGTGCAGTGAAAGGCCGTTGAGAGCGCGCTTTTCATTGATGGTGCCGGCATTGAATGTCTTAAAGATATTATCGACCTTGAGCATGCTTCACCCGTCCTTTCTTTCCGAAATATCTTCCCTTCAGGTAGGGGATCGCCAGGAATGCTGCCACCACCAACGCTGTCAGCAGCTTCAGGTCTGTGGACTCCAGTCCCAGCCGCAGCACCAGAGAGATGACCAGATAGTAGATCACAGCGCCGATGATGCAGGACAGCAGTTTCAATGCAAAATTCTTAAAAAGCTTGCTGAAGAGCACTTCGCCAATGATCACGGCAGCTAAACCGATCACGATGGCACCACGGCCCATATCGATGGTAGCGCCGCCCTGATACTGAGCGATCAGTCCGCCGGAAAGGGCTACCATGCCGTTGGAAAGCACCAGACCCAGCACCTTGCGGACATCAGTGTTAATGCCCTGCGCCCGGGCCATCGCCTGGTTGGCGCCAGTTGCCCGAAGGGAGCTGCCCATTTCTGTACCGAAGAACCAGTACAGAATGCCGATGAGTACCGCTACAAAAATCGCCAGCAGCACCAGTGGATTTTCCAATCCCACTGCGCGGATATCCCGGGAGGACAGAAGCAGGTTGTGGAAGGTAGGATTCAGCGCAGAAGATGCCATGGTGGTCTGCTCTGTGCCGATCGCCATGATCCGCAGATTCACAGAATACAGAGCAAGCTGGGTCAGAATGCCCGCCAGGATCGCCGGGATGCCGCAGACAGTATGGAAAATACCGGTAACAAGGCCTGCCAGCATACCGGCAACCAGAGCCAGAAGCATCGCGATCCAGGGGTCAACGCCCAGTCCGATGGCCACAGCCGCCACAGCGCCGCCGGTGGCAAGAGAGCCGTCTACCGTAAGATCCGCGATATCCAAAATCCGATAGGTAATATAAACGCCGATCGCCATAATGCCCCATGTAAAGCCCTGTCCAAGGGCGTTGGGGACGGAATTGGCGAAGGAATTAAAAAATGCCAGTATCTCGTTCATTAGGATTCCTCCGAATCAGTATTTCATCCGAAAAACGCAGGAAAACAGCGGAAAAAAACTTCCGCTGCTTTCTGCTGTAAAATTATCAGCCTAAAGGCTCGTAGCCTGCGGGGACATTGATGCCCAATGCCTTACAGTTGGCATCGTTGTACTTCTTTGTTGCCTCGGGAGCGGATTCAACAGGCATCTTGGAGATATCTGCCTCGCCCTTCAGGATCTTTGCCGCCATCTTACCGGTGGTAGCGCCCAGCTCGTAGTAGTCAATGGACAGAGTGGCGATACCGCAGCCGCCGCAGATACCGGATTCACCGGCAACAACCGGAGTCTTGTTTGCATCAGAGAGAACCACGTTTGCAATGGCCTCTGTGTTGTTGGCAGCGGTATTATCAGTGGGGATGTAGATCACATCGGATTCGTCACAGGCTGTCTGGGATACAGATGCCAGATCATTCACATCGGTGAAAGCAAAACGCTTGCAGGTAATGTTCTTGGTTGCCAAATACTTCTCCACCTCGGAGATCTGGTAAACAGAGTTAGGCTCAGCGGAGCAATACAGAAGACCAACCGTCTTGGCATCGGGAACCAGCTCCAGGATCATATCGGCCTGCTGGGTCAGGGGGGCCAGGTCTGTTGTACCGGAAACATTGCCGCCTACGGTGCCGGTCCAGTTGCTGATCTTCAGCGCGGTGGCATAGTCGGTGACGGAAGTACCCAAAATAGGAATCTGGCTGGTTGCGGCAACTGCTGCCTGCAGAGGTCCGGTGGCGTTAGCCAGGATCAGGTCAACCTCATCGGCAACATAGCCGTCAATAATAGTCTGGCAGTTAGCGTATTCACCCGCGGCATTGCCCAGCTTGAATTCCACATTTTCTTCGCCCAACTCCTCGATCAGAGCAGCCTTAAAGCCATTGGTGGCATCGTCCAGCGCCTCAAAAGATGCGATCTGGCAGATGCCGACCACATACTTGCCGTCATCCGGCTTTTCACTGCCGTTACATGCGGTCATGGAAACCAGCAACAGCGTTGCCAATACAATTGCAATTAACTTTTTCATAATATCTTCTCTCCTTGGTTTTAGCAAAATGCTTGATTGCTACACTATACCACTTTCTCCTGCCTGTGTCAACAAAAAAGTTCGTCATAGATAGACATTTATTTTTCTGTGACGCACATACCCTAAGGAAAAACAAATTGCTTTTTGCATTATATAATGATAAAATTTAAAAAACGGAGGTGTTTGATATGGGCAGACAAATGACTATTAAAGATGTAGCGGAGCTGGCAGGGGTGTCTGTGGCTACCGCCTCCCGCGTTCTCAGCGAATCAGGGTATCCTGTTCGGCCTGCGCTGCAGCAGCGGGTCAGAGAAGCCGCGGAGAAACTGGAATATACCCCCAACACCATGGCCCAGTCCTTGCGTCGGGAGGTTTGCCGGGATATCGCCTTGATCATTCCCAACCTGTCTAATCCATTTTATCTGCAGGCTGCGCTGGGTGTAGGCGAAGGCCTCGCCTCCGGCGACTACAACCTGATCTTCTGCAACACCATGCACGATCCCCAGCGGGAGCGGAACTTTCTAAAACAGCTCTATGAACGACAAGTCAAAGGTGTGATCCTCTCCTCCGTGGAAGAGAGCAATGTGGACACAATAAATAAATATGTAAAAAAGGGTATGCGCTTTGTGCTCCTGGATCAGATGCTTTCCGGGGTGGAGTGCCCTGGCATCAACTACGATTCCAAGGCCGGTGCTCGAATAGCGGCGGAGCATTTGTTGGAAAAAGGTCATAAGAAAATCGCCTTTGCCACAACGCCACTTGTCCGGTTTACCCGACAGCAGATCTACAACGGATATCAGGAGGCGCTGACAGCTGCGGGTATCCCCTGTGATCCCGAACTACTCTTTGAACGGTCTATCAGCAAGCTGGGTCGTGGCAGCGACTACGAACTGACTCTGGGCAGACAAATTGCGGTGGAGTTTATAGAAAAGGGATGTCCTGCCACAGCCATTATGTGTATCAACGATATGGTGGCTATCGGTCTTATTCAGGCGCTATCGCAAAAAGGCATTCGTGTCCCGGAAGATGTATCGGTTGTGGGCTTTGACGATATCCCCCTGGCAGGCGCATATCTGCCTGCCCTGACTACCGTCCATTACCCTGCCCAAGAGATCGGCAGGCTGGCGGCGATCATGCTGCTGGACAGCATCCACAGCAGTGAAAAGCAAACTGCTTTGACCATGAATCTTGCCCCGCAGCTGATGGTGCGGGACAGTGTAGCGCCCCCTCCCCTATAAATTGCACAAAAAACACCCTGAAACCGCTTTTAGTAATCGTTTTCTTTGAAAGGATAACTAAAAGTGATTTCCGGGTGTTGCTTTTTTATATAATTATTGTATAATTACCATAAAAGATTCTGGGATTCTAGGCAGTTTCTGTATGACCAGACAAAAAAACCAGACGTTTTTCACAGAAAATCGTCATTTCCAGAACCTCAAAATCTTAGAAATCGTTTTCTTTTCTTGAAAAAACAAAAACAATAACATTTAGGAGGATCTTAACAATGGAAATCAAGAATCTTACCGTAGAGAAGCTGGCTGTGTCCGTCCACGACACCCGGGACTCCATGGGCAAGGCTGCCGCTGAAGCTGCTGCCAAGCGGATCAACGCCGTCATTGCCGAAAAGGGTGAGGCTAATGTTGTCTTCGCTGCCGCTCCCTCTCAGAATGAGACCCTGGCACATCTGCTGAAGCAGGACATCGACTGGACCAAGGTCCGTGGCTTCCACCAGGACGAGTACATCGGTCTGGATCCCGCTCACTCCGCTGGCTTCGGTAACTTCATGCGCCGTACCATTTTCGACCTGGTTCCCTTCAAGGAGCTGCACTACCTGCTCTGCACCCCCGAAGAAGCCGAAGCAAAGTGCGCTTCCTACTCCGAGCTTCTGAAGAAGTATCCCGCTGACCTGATCTTCCTGGGCTTTGGCGAGAACGGCCACATGGCTTTCAACGATCCCGCTGTTGCTGATTTTAACGACCCCAAGATGGTCAAGATCGTGGAGTTGGATGATATCTGCCGTCAGCAGCAAGTCAACGACGGCTGCTTCAATCATATCGACGAAGTGCCCAAGCAGGCTATGACCCTGACTCTGTCTCTGATCATGAGCATTCCCCATGCCATCTGCACCGTTCCCACCGACCGGAAAGCCAACGCTGTTTACGGCGCTCTCTGCGGCCCTGTGACCACCGAGTGCCCCGCCAGCATCCTGCGCAGCCACAACGACGCTGCTCTGTTTATGGATGCTCCCGCTGCTTCCAAGCTGCCCGAGAATATCTAATTATAAGGAGATAACAGCTATGTATACAAAAACTGCCGATGAGATCATGGCCATTGATCCGGAGCTTGCCATCATTCCTGTTGGCTCTTTGGAGCAGCACGGACCCCATCTGCCGGTAATGACCGACTGGGCCATTGCCGCAGACCTGGGTAAGCGTGTTGCCGAGAAGATGAACGCATTCCTGGTCCCCGCTCTCCCCATCTCCACCTGCCGTGAGCAGATGGGCAAGAAGGGTTCCGTATGGATGGAGCCCACCACCTTCTATCAGATGATGACGGATATCATTATGAGTTTGAAGGTGCAGGGTTTCAAAAAGGTTGGCATTATCCAGTGCCACGGCGGCATCTTTATCATGACCCCCCTGGTCCGGGATCTAAATGCCCGGAACAACCCCGACCTGATGGTCGCCCTTGCCGACTCCGTATCCTTCGGCGGTCGGCTATATGCCGAGGGTCTTCTGGAAACCAACACAGAGCTTCACGCCGGTGAAGGCGAGACCTCCAAAATGCTTGCCATTGCTCCGGAAACTGTCCACATGGACAAAGCTGTGGACTGCGTTCCCAATATCCCCCGTCCCTATTTAAGCTATGGCAGCATCTTCCGTGCTACTCCCATCGGTGTGTGGGGAGAGGCAACCAAGGGTACTGCCGAAAAGGGCGAAAAGCTTCTTGCCCGGATGGCAGACATGGCTGTGGAAGAGCTGAACAAGGCCTTTGATTACATGTCGAAAAAAGAAAAATTTAATTACAGTGATTTCTAAGGAGGAATGCCTCATGAAAAAGTTAAGAGTACTTCTGATCGGCGCAGCATTTTCTGCTGACCTGCACTCCGACGGCTACAGCCGTATTATGGACAAGGTAGACATCGTCGGTATCTGCGATAAGGACTTAAGTCGTATCCAGGCCCTGGCTGAGCGCTATGGCTTCACCGGCTACACTGCTTACGACGATTACAACACTGCTATCGCTGAGTGCGACTGCGATCTGGTGGATATCTGCATGCCCAACTTCCTGCACCATGATGTTGCCATCAAAGCAATGAATGCCGGTCACGACATCATCTGCGAGAAGCCTCTGGCCACCACCGTTGAAGATGCTCAGGACATGGTCGACACCGCTGACCGTCTGGGCAAGCACATCTACTACGCCGAAGACTGGCTGTTTGCTCCCGCCTTCCGCAAGGCTCTGGAAATTCTGGAGAGCGGAAAGGTTGGCAAACCCCTGTACATCCGCGCCCGTGAGTCCCACTGCGGCTCTCACAGCCCCTTCGCACAGCTGATCAAGTACTGCGGCGGCGGCTGCATGGTCCATCTGGGCGTGCACCCCGTCAGCTTCATGCTGGCTCTGAAGAACAACAAGTGGTCCGAACTGACCGCTATGACCTCCGGCGGCGGTGAGAATAACATGGTCCACCAGAAGATGGAGGGCGAGGACTGGGCAGGCGCATTCCTGCGTTTTGCTGACGGCACCTACGCCACCCTGGAAGCCAACTATGTCACTGTCGGCGGCATGGAAGACGTACTGGACATCTACTGCGAGCAGGGCTGCATCCATGTTGACCTGTCCTTCTCCGGTCCTGTTAAGGTGTTCTCTATCCCCGGCCTGGACTACACCGTAGAAAAGGCTGAGATCACCACCGGCTGGTCCACCCCCGCTGTTGACGAGAAGTACAACCTGGGCTACTGCGGTGAGATCAATCACTTTGTTGACTCCGCTCTTAACGGCAAGGACGCTCAGGTAGGTCTGCGTGGTGTTGACGGTCTGGAGACCCTGAAGGTCATCAACCTGATCTACAAGTCTGCTAAGGAAGGCATCCACGTTAAGAACGATCATCTGGAGGCTTAATTATGGTTAAGAATCTGAAAGACATTCAGATCCCTGTTACCGTCGGTGGCGTGACCTTTAAGAATCCCTTCTATGTGGCCTCCGGTCCTACCACCAAGACGGTAAAGCAGCTTCTGAAAATTGAGGAGACCGGCTGGGCGGCTGCCAGTATCAAGCTGAGCATCGACCCCGCTCCCTACATTAACCGCAAACCCCGCTACGGCATCTTCAAGGACCGTAACGCTCTGGCTTTTACCACCGAGAAGCGACTGACCTTCGCCGAAGGTCTGAAGCTGATCGCTGACGCAAAGCCCCTTTTGCACGATCTGAAGCTGATGGCCAACATTACCTACGCAGGTGACGACGGCGTTGCCGGCTGGGTCAATATGGCAAAGAAGTTTGAAGAAGTTGGCGCAGACATTATTGAGCTGAATATGTGCTGCCCCAACATGTCCTACAACCTGGAGCTGACCTCCGGCGGCACCCAGACCGGAGCAAAGCAGACCGGCGCCAGCATGGGTCAGAATGCCGATGTGGCAACCGAGATCGTCAAGGCGGTCAAGGAAGCCATCTCTATCCCTCTGTTCGTCAAGCTGACTCCCGAAGGCGGCAAGATCGCCCAGATCGCCAAGAGTCTGTACGCGGCAGGCGCTGATGCCGTTGGCGGCACCGGCAACCGGATGGGTATTCCCCCCATCGATCTGGACAATCCCGAAAAAGCTTTCTATCATCTGCAGGACGAGGTCAGCATGAGCTGCTACTGCGGCACCTGGCTGAAGCCTCTGGCCCAGCGGGATACCTACGAAATGCGTAAGGTCTGCGGCAAAGAGCCTGCCATCATGGCCGCCGGCGGCGTCACCAACTGGAAGGACGCTGTGGAAATGGTCATGTGCGGCGGCAACCTAATCGGCGTATGCGCCGAGACTTTGATCTCCGGCTACGACATCTGCCGTCCCATGATTAACGGCATGCACGAATTCATGGAAAAGCACGGCTACAAGACTGTGGACGATTTCCGCAGCATTCTGGTAGACGAGGTCAAGACCGCCAACGATGTCACTCTGTACGCCGGCTACGCCCGGATCAAAGAACCTAACCTGTCCGCTCCCTGTAAGAGCGCATGTCCCCACCATGTTCCCATCCAGGCCTTCGTTCAGAAGATCCTGCTGGGCGACTACAAGGCCGCTTACGATCTGATCACCGGCAAGAATGCCCTGCAGGGCATCTGCGGTGCAGTTTGCGCTCACCCCTGCGAGGACGCCTGCGTCCGCGGCACCATCGACGCTCCTGTGAAGATCCGTCAGCTGAAGCAGTTCGTGCTGGAGTACGGCGCTGCTCAGGGCTGGAAGCCCGCTTGGTGCGCTGCCGAAAACAACGGCCACAAAGTGGCTGTCATCGGTGCCGGTCCCTGCGGTCTGGCTTGCGCTGCCGAGCTGAAAAAGGCCGGCTATGAGGTCTGTGTATATGATATGGAAGCTGAAGCCGGCGGTAACATCCGCTACGGTCTGCCCGCTTATGCAGGTCAGGCTGAGGCTCTGGCCCGTGAGATCGCTGACCTGAAGGCCAACGGCATCAACTTTGTATTCAATACCAAGGTCGGCATTGATGTGACTCTGAGTGATTTGAAGGCGCAGGGCTATGAAAAGGTCTTTGCCGCCGTCGGCACACGGCAGCTTTGCGAAAGCAACATTTCCGGCTATGCAAATGCTATGGATGCCGCTACCCTTCTGTATCAGATCAACAAGGGTGAAAAGGTCGCCCTTTCCGGCAAGGTTGCCGTCATCGGTGCAGGCTATGCCGCTATCAACGCTGCCCGCAGTGCAGTCCGTCTGGGTGCTGAAAAGGTCACCCTGCTGTGGCCCGGCACTATCTCCAAGGCTGGTTTCATTCAGGAAAGCCTTGCTGCTGCCGCAGAAGAAGGCGTTTCCGTTCTGGAAAACTGCAATGTTCTTGAGATCGGCGCAGACAGGGTGGTTCTGGACCGGGAAGGCATGGAGCTGACCCTCAGCTGCAACAATGTGATTCTTGCCAATACTTACACTGCTGCCCTGCCTGCTGACGATGCCGGCATTCTGGTCTCCACCAGCGCCAAGATCACCAATGTGATCTCCGCCATCACCGCCGGTAAGGAAGCTGCCCTGGCCATCGACAAAATGATCCGTGGCGAGGATGCTACCGTTGAGGGCATCACCTCCCTGAAGACTGTCAGCGCTGAAAAGGTTCGCAGCAGAAACGGCTACCTTAAGAAGGATCCCCACAAGCTGAAGCTGAACAAGCCTGCTGCTGAGCGGATCGGCGACTTTGAAAGCTACACCCGCATTATGACCGAGACTGAGGCTCTTGCTGAGGCTGCCCGGTGCTTAAACTGCGGCTGCGGCGAAGGCTGTCAGCTGTGTAAGACCATCTGCACCGACTTCGCCCCCGAGGTTGCCGGCGTGGACACCATGCACATTCGCAAGGAAGAGTGCGTGGCATGCGGTATGTGCTTTAACCGCTGCCCCAACGGCAATATCGAAATGGTCAATCTTGGCTACACTGTATAAAAGGAGAACGAAACGCTATGGCTATGCAATATCATCACGTATCCTATGAGGCTCTGCGGAATTTCTGCATTAAGGTATTCCAGGGCTACAACTTCACCGAAAAAGAGAGCGAGCAGATCACCGACGTTCTGCTGGCGGCTGACCTGTCCGGCATCGAGTCCCACGGTGTTCAGCGTCTAATCCGTTACCACAAGGAGATCACCGGCGGTCTGGTAAAGCAGGGCGCTAAGCCTGAGATCGTTTTCGAGACCCCCCTGTCCGCTGTTATCGAGGGTAACGACTGCATGGGTCAGGTTCTGGGTGTTCAGGCTATGAACCTGGCGATCGAAAAGGCAAAGAAGAGCGGCTTCGGTATGGTCACCGTCCGCAACTCCAACCACTACGGCATCGCTGCTTACTATTCCAAGATGGCTGCTGAGGCTGGCCTCATCGGTATGTCCATGACCAACACCGAAGCCATCATGGTTCCCACCTTCGGCCGTCAGGCTATGCTGGGTACTAACCCCATTGCTTTTGCAATGCCCGCACAGCCCACCATCTACTCCTTTGACGCCGCTACCACTGTTGTCCCCCGTGGTAAGCTGGAAGTTTACGTCAAGCGGGGCAACGGTCTGCCCCTGGGCTGGGCTCTGGACGAGAACGGCCACGACAGCGACGATGCTGACCGCGTGCTGAAGAACATCATCGGCAAGACCGGCGGTGGCATCCTGCCTCTGGGCGGCTCCGGTGAGATGACCTCCGGCTACAAGGGCTACGGCTTTGCAATGCTCTGCGAGATCGCAACCGCGATCCTCTCCGGCGGTACTACCTCCAACTACATCTACAAGACTCCCGGCAGAGCCAACATCGCCCACTGCTTCATTGCTCTGGATCATGGTATGTTCGGCGACAAGGCTGAGATTGAGGCTAACCTGTCCAAGTACCTGCAGGAAGTCCGGGATTCCGACAAGGCTGAGGGTCAGGATCGTATCTACATCCACGGCGAGAAGGAAGCCGAGGCCAAAGCTCGTGTTCTGGCTGAAGGCGTCTCCCTCAACGACAAGACCTACAGCGAGATGCAGATGATCGCAGAGTACACCGGCACTACCGAGTACCTGCCCACATATCTGGATTGATCTTCCCATTCAAAAAGCACCCGCAATGCGGGTGCTTTTCTATGTAATTATATGATTTTTTGCTCATTTGTACCGTCCTTTGTTGACACATACGCCGCCGTAATCTATAATAGAATCACAATTATTAGAGGAGGTCATCGGGTTATGATTATTGATATTCATACCCATGTATGGGGCTTTAATCCGGAAAAGAACAAGTCTGATCTGCTCAAAGCTATGGATCGGTACGGACTGGATAGAATCTATGTTTCCGGCCTGCAGAGCAAGCTCTCCGACGAGGAAGAGGTCGCCCGACTGAACGGTCTTGTCTACGACTTTATGCGTCAAGAGCCTGAAAAGGTGGGCGGTGCAGTCTATGTGAATCCCCTGCACAAGAGCACCCTGGATATTATTAAACGAGCTATTGAAGAGCAAGGCTTCGAGATGATCAAGCTCTGGGTCTGCACCTATGCTGACCACCCGGCTGTAGATCCCATTATGGATTATGCAGAGTCTGCCGGTGTGCCGGTATTGTTTCATTCCTTCCATAAAGCAGTGGGACAACTGAAAAACGAGACTACCGGTATCCATGTGGCGAATATCGCCCGGCGGCATCCCAAAACCAAAATTCTCATGGCCCACTTGGGCGGCAACTGCTACAACGGCATTCCCGCCATCCGGGACTGCAAGAATGTATGGGTGGATAACAGCGGCTCTACCTTCTTCCACGGCGATGACTTAAACTACACCGTGGAGCAGATCGGCGCGGAGCGGATTTTGTTCGGCACAGATCAGACCGGCAGCTGCGGCTCCAACATCGGGCAGGTGCTGGGCGCGGATCTTACCCGGGAGCAGCGGGAGCTGATCTTCTATAAGAACGCCCAGAAACTTCTGGATCGGAATTTTAAGCTGTAAGGAGGGTATTGCTATGAAGAAAATGGATTTCAACTGCTTCTCCGGCAACTGGCCCTTCCATAAAGTCCGCTATAACACTGTAGAGAAAATCATGCAGCTGCATAAACGCTGCGGCATTGAGGGCGGCATTATCTCCTCCTGCGAAGCGATCTTCTACCAAGACCCCTACGAGGCAGAACTGAGCCTGTCCAAAGAGCTGTTGGGTACAAATTATTACCACGCCATGACCTTAAACCCCACTCTCCCGGCATGGAGAGATGATCTTCGCCGATGTGTGGAGGAATTGGGTATAAAGGCCGTCCGCCTTGTACCCAGCTATCATGGCTACACCCTTGCAGACGATGTAATGAAAGATGTCTGCGATTCTCTTCGGCAGTATGACCTGCCTTTGATCCTCACCCTGCGGATCGAGGATGAGCGGACGACTTGGATGATCAACCCCCGATTCATTCCCGTAACCGAGGCAAAAGCTTTCCTGGAAACCTACACCGACATCCCCACGCTGGTTGCCAATGTCCGGATCAACGAAACGGCAGATCTTGCCCCCGTATTTGAGACCCGGCAGAATCTGTTTATTGACACCGCCGGCTTTATGCGTGGTCTGTTCCCGGTGGACACCGCTTATCCCTATGTTAAGGGGCAGATGGTCTTCGGCTCTAACGCCCCCTGTTCGGAGATGCAATGCTTTACCTTCCTTGTGGATAAGTCTGCTCTTACAGACAGCCAAAAAGCTGCCATTTACAGCGGCAATGGCTTCATAGAGTATATTAGCCGTTAAAGTACAACCTAACAGGGGACTCTCAAGGGGGAAGCGGGAGTAGCGCTGGATCACAAACATCCAATCCGCTTTCCCCTTGGGCCGTCTGGGGAGTCCGAGGCCCTGTTGCGGTGTCCTGCGTGCGGCTCGCCGACGATGCGGCTTCGTTGCACGCAGACCCGCTGCCACTCGCTTAGGTCGCTTCTTCCGCCACAGGCGGCGCTCCCATCGCTCCCCACACGGAAGGTCCTCGGCGACTCTTTGCATACTTTCTCGTCGGTGAGAAAGTATGACTTTCCGGCTATCTTAATTAAAACCGGCTCAACTGAGCCGGTTTTTTGCATATTCCGTGGGGCTGATGCCCGTATGCTGACGGAACATTTTGGAAAAATGATAGATGCTGCTGTACCCTACGCTCTCCGCCATCTGTCCGATAGATGCATAGAGGTCACCGTTATCTCCGCTGCTATGAAACAGGCTCTGGAATGCTCCGCCCGGGAGGGTCGGATCTCTCTGCTGGGTTGCACCCAAATCTCCGACTGCAGTGTGGATTACTATGCACAGGTCCACAGACCCGGTGTTGATCTCATCGGCTCTCACCTTTGCCGCAGAGGGTACAAACTAAATAATATGCATAATATTCAAGCGCTCCGGACCAAAAAACCGGAGTGCTTTCTCTATTACAAGGCAATTTGTATAATTTGGAAGTGGTGTTGGGAGGTTCTGTATAACAATTGCACAAATAATGAATATTTATGCAAAAAAGGTTGACGAAACCGGATTTCGGGTGTATAATCCGTTGCATAGAAAAGAATACTCGAAAAGAGGTCATACATATGAACAAGGAAAACATTAAAAAAGTAGTCCTTGCCTACTCCGGCGGTCTGGACACCTCCATTATTATCCCCTGGCTGAAGGAAAATTACAATAACTGTGAGGTCATCGCTGTCTCCGGTAATGTGGGTCAGGCTGACGAATTAGAGGGTCTGGAAGAGAAAGCTCTTGCCACTGGCGCTTCCAAGCTGTATGTGTTGGATCTGACCGATGAATATGTAGACGATTATATCATGCCCTGTCTGAAGGCAGGCGCTGTTTACGAGGAGTATCTTCTGGGTACCAGCCACGCCCGCCCCTGCATCGCCAAGGGCCTTGTAGAGATCGCTCTGCAGGAAGGCGCAGACGCTATTTGCCATGGCTGTACCGGCAAGGGCAACGATCAGGTCCGGTTTGAGCTGGCTGTTAAGCATTTTGCTCCCAACATGCCGATTATTGCTCCGTGGCGTGAGTGGGATATCAAGTCCCGTGAAGAGGAGATCGAGTACGCCGAGGCGCACAACATTCCTCTGAAGATCAACCGGGAGACCAACTATTCCAAGGATAAGAATCTGTGGCACTTGAGTCACGAGGGTCTGGATCTGGAGGACACCGGCAACGAGCCCCAGTATGAGAAGCCCGGTTTCCTGGAGATGGGCGTATCCCCCCTGCAGGCGCCCGATGTTCCCACCTATATTACCCTGGACTTTGAGCAGGGCATCCCTGTTGCTCTGAACGACGAGAAGATGAGTGCCAAGGAGATCATTCTCAAGCTCAATGAGATCGGCGGTGTCAACGGCATCGGCCTTTTGGATATCGTGGAAATCCGGCTGGTAGGCATGAAGTGCCGCGGCGTTTATGAGACTCCCGGCGGCGCTATCCTGTACAAGGCTCACTCCGTTCTGGAGTCCATTTGCCTTGACAAGATGACCATGCATGAAAAGCAGAAGCTTTCCATTACCTTTGCCGAGCTTGTTTATAACGGTCAGTGGTTCACTCCCCTGCGGGAGGCGCTGTCCGCTTTTGTAGACAAGACCCAGGAAACCGTCACCGGTAAAGTCCGGCTGAAGCTGTACAAGGGCAACATGATCAACGCCGGCGTTTGGAGCGACTATTCCCTGTACTCTGAGGAGATCGCAACCTTTGGCGAAAGCGATTACAACCAGGCGGATTCCGCCGGCTTTATCAATCTGTTCGGTCTGCCGATCAAGGTCAAGGCCATGGTCGACGCACAAAACAAAAAGTAAGGAGACTTTCTCATGGCAAAGATGTGGGCAGGCAGAACTGACGGCAATGTAGACAAGCTGGCGGACGATTTCAATTCCTCCATTCATTTCGATTGCCGGATGTACCGTCAGGACATTACTGGTTCTATGGCCCATGCCGCTATGCTGGCTGCAAAAAACATCATCACGCAACAAGATGCTGACACCCTGATTGCCGGGCTGGAGGAGATCCTCTCCGACCTGGACAGCGGAAAGCTCCAATTTGATATGAACTGCGAAGATATCCATATGTTCGTGGAACAAGTTTTGACCGAACGCATTGGTGATGTGGGAAAAAAGCTCCACACCGCCCGTTCTCGGAACGATCAGGTCGCTCTGGATATCCGAATGTATCTGCGATCAGAGATCGATGCGATCACAGCGCTGGTCAAAGAATTGATCGCCGCAGTGACAGACAAAGCAGACACCTACAAGGATGCCATCATGCCCGGCTACACCCATCTGCAGCGGGCGCAGCCCATCACCTTCGGCCATCATCTTATGGCTTACGCCATGATGCTCCTGCGGGATGTAGACCGACTTGCCGATTGCCGGAAACGGATGAACCAAAGTCCCATAGGCTGCTGCGCTCTTGCCGGCACTACCTATGATACAGACCGATGGATGGAAGCTGAAAGATTAGGCTTTGACGGCATCTGCATGAACTCTCTGGACGGTGTTTCCGACCGGGATTTCTGCGTAGAGCTGATAAGCGCATTGTCCATTCTTATGATGCATCTTTCCCGATTCTCCGAAGAGATCATCCTCTGGTCCAGCTGGGAGTTCAAGTTTGTGGAGCTCTCCGACGCCTACACCACCGGCTCATCCATCATGCCCCAGAAGAAGAATCCGGATATGGCAGAGCTTATCCGCGGCAAGACAGGTCGTGTCTACGGCGACCTTATGGCGCTGCTCACCACGCTGAAGGGTCTACCCCTTGCATATAATAAGGACATGCAAGAGGATAAGGAAGCTGTTTTTGATGCCTGTGATACTGTGAAAATGTGTCTGCAGGTATTCACGGGCATGATTTCCACCATGACCGCCAATACATCCAACATGAAGCTGGCTGCCCAGAAAGGCTTTATCAACGCCACAGATCTGGCGGATTATCTGGTCAAAAAGGGCTTACCCTTCCGCAGCGCCTATAAAATTTCCGGCGCGCTGGTTGCCTACTGCATCCAGAATAACACCGTGCTGGAAAACCTGAGTCTTACTACTTACAAGCAATATAGCGACTTGTTTGAAGAGGACTTGTTCGAGCAGATCGATCTTGCGACCTGCGTAGAAAAACGCATATCTGAAGGCGGAACATCCGTTTCTTCAGTTTGTAAACAAATCCAATATGTAAAAAATCAATTAAAGTAAGGAGAAATTATTATGAAAAAGATTATTGCTATAGTCCTGGCGCTTATGTTGCTCACCACTTGTCTGGTCGCCTGCAGCGGCAACGAAGAAGCCGCCGGCACCAAGATCGCAGTCCAAAAGGGTACCACCAGCCTGATGTACGCCCAGGTGCTCAAGGGCGCAGAAGCCGTATCCTACGATACCTTTGCTCTGGCTGCAAACGACATGAAGAACGGCAACGCAGACTATGTTTTTGTTGACAAGACCACCGCAAAGGCACTGTGCAAGGAGATCTCCGGTATCAAGATGATCGACATTGCTCTGTCCAGTGAGAACTACGGCATTGGCATCGACCCCAACCAGGCTGACCTGAAGGCCAAGATCGACAGCATTCTGACTGACAAGGCCGCTGAGATCGACGCTATCAAGGATAAGTACATGAATGGCGAAGAAGCCAGCTATGTAGGCGTCACCTCCGCAACTAAGGATGTAAACCGCGCTGCTGAGCAGCTGGTTGTTGCTACCAATGCAGAATTCGCTCCCTGGGAGTACAAGGAAGGCAACCAGTACTTCGGTATTGACATGGAGATCGCACAGCTGCTGGCAAATGAACTGAACCTGGAGCTGGTTATCGACGATATGGACTTTGATATGGTCGTTGGCGCTGTGGGTAAGCAGGGTGTTGACATTGCAATGTCCGGTATCACCATCACCGCCGAGCGTATGAATGTGATCAACTTCTCCATCCCCTACTACACCGAGGCCATCGTGGCTGTATGCAAGGAAAGCGACACCTCTTTGGATGCCGTAGGCACTGTCGTTGATATGCTGAACGTTTTTTGTACTGCCAACTAATAAAATAAAGGTTAGCAAGGGCTTAGTGCTTGTTACACTAAGCCTTTGCTTTGGTTAAGAATATGAATAGTTTTACTCAAATGTGGGATGAATTTATCAAACAATTCATCACCCTGCGGGGCTATGAGAACGTCCTGAAGGGATTGTGGGCAACCATGCAAATTGCTGTTATCGGTTTGCTCATCGGCATCGTGATCGGTACCTTGATCGCTGTGGTAAGAGTGATGCCTAAATACAAGCTGCTGCCCAGAATTTTAGACAAGATCTGTGTTTGCTACATCGAGCTGTTCCGCGGCACACCTATGGTG
>JAZNZT010000067.1:0-4443 GCA_045595075.1 Faecousia sp. | reverse complement strand
TCGTCCTTTTCTTTGTCGATGATCAGCGTGAATTTCATTGCCTCACCTCCTGTGATGCCATTTTATCATATCCGAAATCAAAAATGTTGAAAAATGCCTCTATCGGTCAATATAGAGCAGTAAGCGGTTAAAGGAAAGCGGCAGCCTTAAAATAAAGGCTGCCGGCAGTGCTATTTATGATTGAGGTGACACCGAGGGGAGATTACCTAGGTTGTTGTTTTCATTGCCATCGGGTATTGATTTCAAATATTCCGTATCTCCCCGGTGAGCGATGCCAACACCGGCAATCTGCCCCTGCTTGGCCATATCTACTGCCTGCTGTTTTTCTACCACGCTGTTGTCAGAGAGCTGATACCCAGTGATCCTGCCGCCTTCCTTTACAAGACCCACAATGCGCTTGGCATTGTTGTTTACTTGTGGGATTTGATCCAGTGTCTGTTTAACAAGTTCTTGCCCGTCCATAAAACCACTCCTTTTGTTATAGTTTTTACCTGCATGAGGAGAATATACAGATGCGAATGTAAAAACCGTTGACTTTCGCACTGAAAGTCAACGGTTTTGGTCCGAGTTGTTTTATGGGATTTAAGCAAATAGTGAGTAATAGCAAGGGTTTTCGCACTCTGCAAAAAGAATTACTTTTTCAAATCTTCTAGCGCCGCGCGAACTGCTGCGATGACAAACGCAGAGAATGTGCACTCCTTACCCTTGATTGCTTTTTCCACCCCATCGACAATATCGCTGGGAAATCGAATCGTTTTATTGATGGTAGGTGGGGTCTCCGGTATTCTGAATTTTCCCATTGTAGCATCCTCCATAAGCATTGCACTTGTAATGCTATAATTTTATGGCGAATCGCCACATAAATATGCATTGCAAAAGCAATGCATATTTCATATAATGAAAATGAGGTGATACAAATGGCAGAATTTTGCTTGGATTGCTGGAACAAGATCAACGAAACCCACGATTCCAAATGGAGATACGCTTTTTCTTGGGAAAAAGATTTGTGCAAAGAATGTGGTCAGTATAAGCATGTGATCGTCGTGGAACGAGTTTGGTCGCGGGCTCAGAGAGCATTGGCAGAAGTTATCGAGAACATTCAAAAGCAAAGCGTAAAATAAAATTATCCGCGAAGCGGACATCACAACTTCTTCACTATTTACTATTACTTATTACTTCCAAAGCCCTAAAGGCGTTGTTAGTGAAAAGTGAAGAGTGAAGAGGTAATAAGTAAAGCCCCAAAGGCTGTTGCCTTTAGGGCTTTGGTCCGGATGACAGGATTCGAACCTGCGGCATCTTGCTCCCAAAGCAAGCGCTCTACCAAACTGAGCCACATCCGGAAATATTAAGATAAACAACAATCGGTTCCGTAAGCGCTCTACAGCCGACTTCGTCGGCATTAAGCGGTTGTAAGCTTTGCCTTGCAAAGCAACACCCACTAAACAAACTGAGCCGCATCCGGATAAGTCTATTGCTTGGTGTATTATACACGACCTGAATAAAAAAAGCAATCAAAAAATGTGAAATGCAGGAAGATGAATGGAATCATATTCCACAGACTACGAATCCCTTGACTAATTTGTCGTTTTCGATATAATAAGGGCATAGATGCGAGAAATTCCGGAGGTTTACCAGATGAGAGGCATTCCGTCCCTGATCACAGATATTCGAAAAAATGTATTTACCGAGGTAGCGCGGATGGCTTATGCCGGTAACGGCTATGAGCGGGTAGACGAGCTGCCCTATATTATTGTCCCCGGAGACCGCCCATTGCATAGGGAATCGGTGTTTTTGGAGAGAGCTATTGCCAGTGAGCGAGTCCGCCTTGCCATGGGCTTAAATATTCGTCCTGTCCAGACCCGTCATTTGATGACCGAGGGTATGGACCAGGCGGCGATTGCTGAGCAGTATTATGAGCCGCCGCTGATCAACATTATCCCTTATGCCTGCCATGCTTGCCCCACTAATCAGTATCGGGTGACGGAGAGCTGTCAGAACTGTCTTGCGGCTTCCTGCCAGAAGGTATGTCCCAAGGGCGCGATCTCTTTTGTCAACGGCAAGAGCCACATTGATCCGGAGAAATGCATCAAGTGCGGCAAGTGCGCCAAGGCATGCCCCTATCATGCTATTATCCATTTGGAACGTCCTTGTCAGGTTGCCTGTGGCATGGATGCCATTGGATCTGATGAGCACGGCAGAGCAGTGATCAACCAAGACAAATGTGTTGCTTGCGGTCAGTGCCTTGTAAGCTGTCCCTTCGGCGCGATCGTTGATAAGGGTCAGATTTTCCAGGTCATTCAGTCTATCCTCCAGGGGGATCAAGTGATTGCGATTGTCGCACCTGCCTTTGTTGGACAGTTCGGCAAAGACTCTACCCCGGAAAAGTTTACAGCTGCTATGAAACTGCTTGGGTTTGACCGAGTGGTAGAGGTTGCGGTGGGCGCGGACATGTGTACCATCGAGGAAGCAAAGGACTTTTTGGAGAAAGTTCCTGCTGAGCAGGATTTCATGGCAACACCCTGCAGCCCGGCATGGCACCCCATGGTCCATAAGCTGGTCCCGGAGCAACCCAAAAACATCTCCATGACCCTTACACCCATGGTGTTTACTGCCCGCTTGATGAAGAAGAAATACCCCGGCTGTAAGGTGGTCTTTGTCGGTCCATGCGCCGCAAAGAAACTGGAGGCGATCCGGGCGGATATTCGTTCTGATGTGGATTTTGTTCTCACCTTTGAGGAGCTTATGGGCATGTTCCAGGCCAAGGAAGTGGACTTTGCAACCATTGAGGCAGGGGAGTCCATGAAGGAAGGAACGGCTGCAGGCCGTGGCTTTGCGGTGTCCGGCGGTGTTGCCGGTGCAGTTGCGGACCTGATTCACAAGACAAACCCGGATATGGAAGTCAAAACCGCCCGTGCAGAGGGTCTGCGGGAATGCCGTAAGCTGATGACCCTTGCCAAGGCCGGTAAGTACAACGGTTATCTGCTGGAGGGCATGGCTTGTCCTGGTGGCTGTGTTGCCGGCGCAGGTACGCTGCTTCCGGTGGAGCTTGCTGCTACGGTTGTTGGTCGTTACCAAAAGGAAGCAGACCAGGAAAGCCCCCTGGACAGCGAATACAGAGATCAAGGTCATAAACTGGATTAAAAAATAGAGGATGCGGAAGAATTGCATCCTCTTATTTTTATATACATTATTGCTTGCTTGCGATCTTATCCAGCCGTTTGTTTCTTGCGTAGAGAACCAGGTCAGCGCCCACCATCAGCAGGTTCAGGATGTAGAAGATCAGAACATACCACTTGGTGGCAAATTCTGCCATATAGGCTTCGTTCAGGAACTTACCGGTGATACCGGCGATGTAGCCGAAGAAAATGAAGCAAAGGAAGGCAAGGCTCTTGCCCTTGGTAGTTCTTGCTTTGTAGGACTTGATCACATTCATAGGCCAGGACATACCGAAGCTTACGATCATAATGATTTCCAGGATTTCAGACATTTGAAATTCCTCCCTTTATTTTTATACAAACCAAGTGTACTCTTTTTTTACCCCATTGTAAAGAATGAAATAAAATGTATTTTCTTTCACTTGAATGTTATAGCACGCTGTGGTACTATAACATGAAGGAGGGGACATCATGGAGTTTTTACAGCTTAAATATTTCAGCGATGCAGCCCAAACGGAGAATTTTTCAAAGACAGCCCAGAAATTTGGAGTGCCTACCTCGGCAGTGTCCCAGAGTATTCGCAGATTGGAAAAGGAACTGGGTGCAGAATTGTTCGACAGACGCAGCAACCGGATCGCACTGAACGGGGAAGGCAGGAGGTTTTATCTTGCCGTGTGCCGCGTAGATGATATCTTGAATGATGCCCGGGAGCAGATGATTCGTCAGCCGGAAGAACTGCGCGGAGAGATTCGTATGAATATTCTCTGCAACCGGCGTGTTGTATCTGACGCCATTAAGCAATTTGCCGCTGCCCATCCAATGGTGTCATTTGTGCTGAATCATGGTGTAAATGGGAATGAGAACTATGACCTTGTGATCTCTGATGAAAATGTATCGAGGGGGATGTATGCCCGGCGGGCACTGATTACAGAGGATGTTGCCATTGCCTTTTCCAGGGAGCACCCGCTGGCGAAACGGGAAACAGTGGAACTGTCTGAATTGGCGGAGGAGCACTTTGTGTCCATGACCCCCAATAACCGCTTGCACGACCTGACCCAGCGTCTGTGTGCCCAGGCCGGGTTTTCTCCTCGGATATCCATCCAGTGCGATGACCCGTTCTATATTCGCAGATATATTGAAATGGGACTGGGAATTGGATTTGTACCGCTGTTTTCCTGGCAGGGCCAGCTTTCTGACGGGCTTGTCTGCAAAAAACTGGAAGGTGTCAGACGAACAACCTATGCTTACTGGGACGGGACCCGTGCTGTATCTGCCACCACCAAGGCGT
>JAZNZT010000066.1:0-35043 GCA_045595075.1 Faecousia sp. | reverse complement strand
GAAAGCATTTCCGTTTTTGGGAAAGCGATGACCTGAGAGCTACTATTGAACAAGCAATCTATTATTTCAACTATGAGCGGCCTGTCCGTAAATTAAAAGGAAAACCACCAGTCCTGTTTAGAACAGAACTGGTGGCATAGGAAATTTTGTGTCTACTAACTATTGACCACTTCACACTTCACAGTGACTTGGCATTTCTTATTGTTTGGTTGTGAATTTTGCAGGATTTTTTCCCATGATCTTCAAGAACGTTTTGTAAAACGATGCATAATTCTTATAGCCACAGGCGGTCGCAACCTCACTGGGTGACATCCCATGATTCAGGAGATTTTTTGCGTAAGTCATTTTCTTTTGCAGAATATATTGTTTTAACGATACATTCATTTCATCTTTAAACAGATGACACACCGCAGATTCTGACATATAAATACAGTTAGCGACATCTTTGAGTAAAATATCTTTATCCAGATTATTGTCAATAAAAGAAATAATTCGCTTTAACTTATCCGTGCGTTTGCCGTCGGTTTTTTCCGCACGCGCAGGATTATCCAGGGCAAGTCCGTAAACCGCCTCCGTAAGGATCGCATCCAAAAGAGGCGCATATATGGAGTTTGTTCTTTCCAACACAGCAACATATTTTCTAAATCGTTCCGAAACCTGTTCCGAAGAAAAGACAGAATAATCACAAATGCTATCGAAAAAAGGTTGGCGGATCTGCAATGGCACAAAATCTTGCTCAAAGGAGAGGATCAGCCGGTGATACGCATCATTATTACCTGTAACGATATGATACTTTAACGGCGCAATAATCACTCCGGAGTTTTCTTCCAGTAAGAAATGTTCACCTTCTATGTTAAGCTGGATGCTTCCTTCCAAAACGAATATCAGCTCATACCGGGAATGACAGTGCTGGTCATATATGCGATGGGTGCAGTTAGCGGCGCGGACAATTTCAGCCTTAAAGGTCCCTTGATTCATGATTTCCCCTCCAATGACTCCTATTATAAATTATATGCCATCAAATTGCAAGAAATGAAATAAATAATACCAAAAAGTTGATTGCAGATTCTGTTTTATGCATTTAAAATAATAGTGAAATCATATAAAAGTGGGGTAATCGACATGATCAATGATCGTATTCAGATCAAAAACCATATGATCCATAACCGCGTAGTCTTCCAGCCTATGGAAGGCTGTGACTGCAATCCGGACGGCTCCCCCAGTGAACTGACGGTTCGCAAGTATTTGAAATTTGCCAAAGGTCATGGCGGCATTATCTGGTTTGAGGCCAATGGTGTCTGTCCCGACGGACTGACCAGTCCCCGACAAATGCGTCTGACCGCAGAAAACTTGGACAGTTTTAAGAAACTGGTGGATGATGTTAAGGAGACGGCTCTAAAGGAAGCCGGATTTGAGCCGACCGTGCTTTTGCAGCTGACCCACTCCGGCAGGCAGAGCGTCGAGCGTCTGACTATGTATGACAACCCCGTCTACGCCGCCCAGGGTCGTTCCGGTAAGATCGTTTCCGATGACTATCTGGACAGACTCCCGGAGAACTATACAGTTTCCACCCGGCTTGCCGAAGAAGCAGGCTTTGACGGAATCGATATCAAGGCTTGCCATGGCTACCTGCTGGCTGAGGCCTTCTCTGCATATGACCGGGAGGGCAAGTACGGCGGAAGCTTTGAAAATCGTATGCGGCTATATATGAACTGCTTCCGGGCAGCCAGAGATGCCAAAAAGGCTGATACTTTGCTCACAGCACGACTGGGACTTTGTGATATGGTTGCAAAGCCCAATGGTTTCGGTACTGACGAAGAAGGCAACCCCTGTCTGGATGAACCTGTGGAGCTTGTGAAGATGCTGCAGGCAGAGGGATTGGACATCTTGAATATCACCATCGGCAACCCTTACTACAACCCCCACATCAATCGCCCCTTTAAGGTTGGCGGATATACCCCTCCCGAGCCTGCCGAGGCCGGTCTGGAGCGTTTCCGTTATGTGACCGAGACAGTTAAGGGTGCTTGTCCCGAACTTCCCGTCGTACTGTCCGGTCTTTCCTACTACCGGAAAGAAATGCTTGACAAGGCTGACCAAATGCTTTGTGACGGCGTTGCGGATTTTGCCGGTTTCGGAAGAATTATTCTGGCATATCCCGAATTCTACAAGGATTGGCTGAACGGTAGTCTTGAGCAGAAAAAACTCTGCGCTCTTTGTTCTAAGTGTACTGTGCTGATGCGCAACAAATGTGTCAGCGGCTGCGCCGTACACGATGAATATTACCGGGAGCTTTTGAAAGGACTGAACAAATGAAAAAGACAGCATTTGTAAGCGGTGGCACAAGAGGTATCGGCAGAGCATGCGCCGTTGCGCTTAAGGAGCAGGGCTACCGTGTGATCGTGTCTGCCTCCTCTACCCTGCCTGATGACGGTGAATTTGATTATATCCGCTGTGATATCTCCAAGACCGAAGATCGGCTGGCAGCTATGGAAGATATTATGGCTAATTACGGACGGATCGATGTACTGGTCAACTGCGCCGGTGTTGCATGCAAACAACGGCTGGACATTTTGGAAACTACAGAAGAAAGCTTTGATAGACTGATGAATATCAACACCAAGGGTACATTTTTCATGTGTCAGTTGTTTGCCAACAAAATGGTGCAGTGGAAACAGGATGCAACCGATGATTATAACCCCCGGATCGTAAATATCGGCTCTATTTCTGCCTATACCTCCAGCGTATCCCGGGGCGAATATTGCATCTCTAAAGCAGGGGTCAGTATGATTACAGCATTATTTGCCGATCGTCTGGCAGAATACGGCATTCCTGTTTTTGAGGTACGTCCAGGTATCATTCGCACTGATATGACGGCTGCTGTCACCGCAAAATACGACAAACTGATTGCCGAAGGCATCACCCCCATTAAACGCTGGGGCGAGGGCGAAGATGTGGCAAAATGTGTCCTTGCCGCTGCATCCGGACTTCTGGACTTTGGTACCGGTACAATCCTGAACGCCGACGGTGGATTCCATCTCAGGAGATTATAATGAAAGTCATTGATACATACAGTACTCTGATCATTGGCAGTGGCTGTGCCGGCTACGGCGCGGCAGACTGTCTTTGGAACAAGGGTGTAAAAGACATTGCCGTACTTACGGAAAACCGCATTGCAGGCACTTCCCGAAATACAGGTTCTGATAAGCAGACCTATTACAAAATGTCCCTCTCCGGCAATGAGGGGGACTGTCCCTTGTTTATGGCACAAACCCTTTTTGACGGCGGTTCTATGGATGGCGATATCGCCCTTGCAGAGGCTGCCACTTCCGTTCGGGCATATTTGAAACTGGAAGGGCTGGGTGTTTCTTTCCCTCAAAATGAATACGGTGAATTTGTTGGTTATAAAACTGATCATGATCCCTACACCCGGGCATCCTCTGTCGGTCCTTACACCTCTAAGGAGATGACCGAGGCGCTGGAAAACAGTGTGTTCAGCAAGGGCATTCCTATTCTTTCCGGCTATCAGGTGATCAAGCTGTGTGTAAAAGATGGCGCTGTGACCGGTCTTTATGCGCTGGAACTGAACAACACCGGTGAGGACTACGGTCTTACCTATTTCTCCTGCCGAAATGTGATCGTTGCCACAGGCGGCCCCGCTATAATCTATCGGGACAGTGTATATCCCGTTTCTCATACCGGTGCCTCCTCTCTCTTACTGGAGGCAGGTGTCCGGTTTGCCAATGCGGCAGAATGGCAGTACGGCATTGCATCCACCAAATTCCGCTGGAATCTGTCCGGAACTTATCAGCAGGTGCTTCCCATGTACTATTCTGTTGATGAAGACGGCAACGAATATGAGTTCTTGAATGAATACTACACCGATCCCATGGAGGCTGTAAATAACATCTTCCTCAAGGGATATCAGTGGCCCTTCGACTGTAAGAAGACAGACCATTCCTCCCGGATTGACCTGTTGGTATACAACGAGATTGCCGTTAAAAAGCGGAGGGTATTCATGGATTTCCGCAGAAATCCGTCTGTTATTGATGCTTCCGGTCTAACCGGACTTTCCGACGAGGCGTACACCTATCTGAAGAACTCTGACGGACTGCAGAAGCTTCCCATTCAGCGACTTTTGGCAATGAATCCCAAAGCCTACGATCTTTATATAGATCATGGAATTGATCTTAAAAAAGAGCCCTTGGAAATCGCCGTATGTGCTCAGCATAACAACGGCGGTGCGGATGTGGATGTGAATTACCAGACAAATATCCGCGGTATTTTTGCTGCCGGTGAAGTGGCATGCACACTGGGTGTGATCCGTCCGGGAGGCACAGCGCTGAACTCCACTCAGGTATCCGGTATGCGGATCGCAGAATATCTCTGTACCCAGGACAGCATTTACTCCCCCGCTCAACCGAACGAAAGGGATGTCGCAATCATTCAGGCATTGATTGAAAACACAAAATCTGATCAAAGCACCATTCGCTCCTTCCGCAAGCAAATGCAATCGATCATGTCAGAGCATTTTGCTTTCCGCAGAGATATGGATCAAATGGAGAAGCAGCTGGATGTACTTCACAACAGCTACCGTTCCTTTGACAAACTCTCCACATGGGAGCGCCCCACAGAGCTTGGTCAGCTCTTTAAGAACCGGGACATGCTGATCACCCAGATCGCATATGCTGAAAGTATGATATACTCCGGCAAAACCGCTGGCTCCCGTGGCGGAGCATTTGTGCTACGCAATGACGAGGTGCTTTCGGAAAAAACCGAGTATTTTAGCAAAAAAATCATCACCACCATGGTCAGTGATGCTGTAACCATATCAGCCAGAGATGTGCGTCCGCTGCCTGTGGACCGGGATCTTTGGTTTGAAAAAGTGTGGAAGCGATATAGGGGAAGGCACACTTAAACGAAAACCCACCGGTTACGGTGGGTTTTTGTTTACAGTATGTGATTTTCTCCTATTCTAGGGATGAGAATTTTTGTATCTACAACCTTATCAACGGCTTTCCAGAGGCCGTCCGGATCGTTTTGTTGATCCGGCACGTGCAAAAGCACGATTTTTTCTGCGCCAAAATTTTGGGTTATCTGCCAACCGGAAGATGTGATGGCGTATGCATATGGAACAAAGATAACATCCGGCTTAGGAAGCGCTATGCTATGCCATTGCAGCGGCGATGCGTCTCCCAAAAGAAGAGCCCTTTTTGTACCTTCTATAAGAAAACTACAATGACTGACTGTCTGTCCCGCTTTACCGATATGCCTGTTCTTGATTGGGGTGATCGTTACACCCTTTATTCTCACCGTCTCTGCCAAGACGTTGCAGCCGGGCAGATCCTCCGGTCCTAAAATGACCCCGTTTGTCTGCTTCTGATAAAAAGCGGCAAAAACGGGGTCATAATGGTCTTTATGGCAATGGGTAAAGGCTAGAACATCCGGCCAGCTGTCAGACAGCAACTCCTTCTCCCGGGGAGGCGTCGCCAGGTAGGAGCCTACCTGGTGGGAAACGCCATCCAGTAAAATCGTAACGCCGTCCAACTTCAGCAGTCCACCTGCATTGGCTGTCCGTCTAAATTCCATAACCGATCAGACACCCAGCTTGGAGCGGCGGAGCAGCTCTTCTTCGGTGCAGCTGTTCTTCATTTCGTAGCCGGGCAGCGGGATCAGCTTTTCGTTGATGGAATCCAGAATCCAGTCTGCCTGGGGGAAGAAGAATTCGTCGAACTCGAAGGGAGGTGTGATCCAGTTACGGGCGCCAACCACAACAGGAGGTGCGTCCAGATCATCGAAGCAAAGCTCAGTAATGGTCTTTGCCACATCGTTGAGGTAAGAGCCTCTTGCGCAAGCATCGGAAACTAGAATGACCTTACCGGTCTTACGGACGGACTCCAGAATCTTGGTGTAGTCCAGGGGCACCAAGGAGTGGATATTGATCACATCTGCTTCCATGCCGTACTTCTCGCTGAGAGTCTTAGCTGCATCCATGGCGCGGTACAGAGCAGCGCCAATAGTCAGGATCGTAACATCCTTACCGTCACGGACCTTGTTGGTATCGCCGATCTCGATCTCGTAACGCTCTGCGGGAACGCCGCCCTCGTGGAACTGCTCACCCACATCGTAAATTCTCTGGCTCTCAAAGAACACCACAGGGTCAGTACCCTTCAGCGCGGTCTCCATCAGGCCCTTCGCCTCCCAAGGAGTTGCAGGGAAGCAAACCTTCAAACCGGGAATGTGAGCACACAGAGCGGTCCAGTCCTGAGAGTGCTGAGCGCCGTACTTGGAGCCCACAGACACATGCAGCACCAGAGGCATCTTCAGAATACCGGCAGACATAGCCTGCCACTTGGACATCTGGTTGAAGATCTCGTCGCCTGCGCAGCCGATAAAGTCAGCATACATCAGTTCAACCAATGCGCGGCCACCGGACAGTGCATAACCGACAGCAGTACCCACGATCGCGCCTTCTGCCAGGTTGGAATTGAACAGACGGCAGTGAGGCAAAGCATCCATCATGCCACGGTAGACAGCAAAAGCGCCGCCCCAGTCACGGCAGTCTTCGCCGTAAGCGATCATAGTAGGATCTTCATAGAACCGATCCCAGATAACCTCGGAGATACCGTCGCGGAGGTTGTACAGCTTCATCTTGGAAACAGGCTTTCCGTCAGCACCGATGACGCTGCGCTCCTTAGCCTTGATCTTCTTGTAGCCTTCAGCCTCTTCCTTGGGAACAGTGTACTCAGGCTCGCGGTCATCAAACTTCTCTACCTTCTGGTTGGAGAACATCAGCCGCTCAACAACAGCAGGATCTTTGACGAAATCGCAGTAGGGGCTGATCTCGGGATCAGCAGCAGCCTTGCAGATCATAGTCATACGCTCGGTGGTCTCTGCCAGAATTGCATCCACCTCAGCCTGGGTCATAACACCAGCCTCGATCAGCTTGGCAGGATAAGTGACGATGGGGTCAACTTCCTTCCATGCGTCGATCTCTTCCTTGGTGCGGTATACATTCTGGTCTGAAACGGAGTGACCGGAATAGCGGTAGGTAATGGTCTCCATCATAACAGGGCCCTTACCCTCATGCAGCAGCTTCAGGTTGCGCTCCATAGCGTCAATAACAGCCAGAGGATTGTAGCCATCCACAGTTACTGCATGCATCTGGGTGGGGCTGACACCGGAACCGATCCGGGACATATCGCCCTGCCCCATAGTCGCGGCACGGGTCTGGTCGCCCATGCCGTAGGAGTTGTTGAAAATATTGTACAGAATGGGCATGCCGTTCTTGTGGCTCTCCCACAGGGTCTTATACTGATCCATGGAGGCAAAGTTCAGCGCCTCCCAGACAGGACCGCGGGACATAGCGGCGTCGCCAACATTGCAGACAACGATACCCTTCTTGTCGTTGACTTTCTTAAACAAGGCTGCGCCGGTAGAAATCGTACCGGAACCGCCAACGATGGCATTGTTGGGGTAGATACCGAAGGGCAGGAAGAAGGCGTGCATAGAGCCGCCCATGCCCATGTGGAAACCAGTCTCCCGGGCAAATATCTCAGAAAGTGTTCCGTAGAGAATGAAACGGATTGCCAGTTCCTTTACATCCTTGGTCTCGCCCAGCTTCTGGGTAGGACGAAGGCACTTACCCTCCAGGAAGCCTTCCATAACGCCCATCAGCTGCTCGTCACTCATCTTGTTGATGGTAGACAAAGCCTTAGCCAAAATCTCAGAATGGGAACGGTGAGAGCCAAAGGCAAAGTCGTTCTCATCCAGCAGATATGCCTGACCGACACATGCGGCTTCCTGACCGGTAGACAGGTGGGCAGGGCCGGGATAGGTATGGTTGATGCCGTTATAAGAACCCTGGGTCTTGATCAGGTTCAGCATGGACTCAAATTCACGAAGGACAGTCATGTCCCGGAAAATGCGGATCAGATCCTCCTTGGTGTACTTACCGGAGTCCAGCTCCTCCTTCACTGTCTTATTGTACTGGTTGACAGGAATACTCTTAAAAGTCACCTTACCAGGCGCTCTGACCTGGGAAGGATCTACAAATAAACTCTTAGGCATGTTCTATATCCTCCTTACTTGGCAAGCAGTGTGGTAAAGTTCTCCAGGTTGACCATCAGTTCCTTCTGGAACTTAGCAGCGGGAGTTCCGTCCACAGCGCGGTGATCGTAAGTCAGGCTCAGACCCATAGCGGGATAGATCTCGATAGAGCCGTCAGCAGCCTTACGCACACGGACAGTCGTTCCGCAAACACCCAGAATACCGATCTGGGGAGGATTGATCACAGGGGTAAAAGATTCAACGCCCATATTGCCCAGATTGGAAACAGTAAAGCTGCCGCCGCTGAGCTTATCGGGGTTGATACCGCCATCACGGCACTCTGCGGCCAATTCCTTAACAGCCTTGGATATCTCCAGCAGGCTCATCTGGTCTGCATTAAAGATAGTGGGAACCATCAGCCCTCTGGGGGTATCCACAGCAACACCAAGGTTCACATGCTTGAACCGACGGATAGAGTTGTCGTCCAGCATGTTGGCGTTCAGATCGGGGTGATTCAGCAGTGTACGGGAAACTGCATACAAAACGATATCGCCTAGAGTGATGCCCGCATACTCACCGCCCATAGCCTTCAGAGCCTTGCGGTAGTTCAAAATAGCAGTAGCATCAAAGCTGGTGTTGTGGGTCAGCTGAGCCATGGTAGACAGGCTGGTGGACATAGACTTGGAGATCGCACGGCGGATACCACTGAACTTAATGTCCTCATAAGCAGGACCGTCGCAGACGCAGGTCTTAGCAGCAGCTGCTGCGGGAACACCCTCAGCAATCGCCTTCTGCACATCACGCTCGATGACACGACCGTTAGGACCGGTACCGGCGATGGCGGAAGCATCGATTCCGGCAGATGCTACCAGCTTGGCGGCTCTGGGGGATACGGGAGCGCCGGATACCACCTGTGCAGCAGGAGCTGCTTCAACAGCAACAGGCGCTGCGCCGGGACGCAGGCAATCCACGGGATCGCCGGCAGTGCCCACTGCGCAAACATTTTCCATACAGGGTACTTCGTCGCCTTCCTCAAAGAAGATAGCCAGCAGCTCACCCTCTGCGGTGGATTCGCACTCGAAGCTTGCCTTATCGGTTTCGTATGTAAACAGAATATCGCCAACCTTGACCTGGTCGCCCACCTGCTTCAGCCACTCACCGATGATGCAGCTTTCCACAGTGATGCCAGCCTTAGGCATGATCACGGCCTTGGCGTTGGTCGCAGCGCAGGCTGCGACAGGCGCGGCTGCAGCTGCAGGTGCTGCTGCCGCAGCTTCCTCAGCAGGAGCAGCGCTGCCGCCCTTCAGAGCGGAGCAGTCCTCGCCGGGTGTGCCGATGGCGCAGACATTAACAAGACAGGGAACTTCGTCGCCCTCTTCAAAGAAGATGTCCAGCAACACGCCCTCTGCCGTTGACTCACATTCGAAGCTGGCTTTATCTGTCTCGTAGGAGAAGAGAACATCTCCGATCTTGACAGGATCGCCTACTTTCTTTTCCCATGTACCAATGATACAACTTTCCACTGTAATGCCCGCTTTCGGCATTATAACAGCATTTGCCATGGTATATCCTCCTTATTAGGTGTTATAGCTTGTTATTTGTAACTTTCATAACAACCTAAGTCAATAGCTATTTCGATGAAAAACGCAAAAACCGGGAATTGGCTGGATATCACAGTCAATTCCCGGTATCTTTTGGGCGTATTTTACAAGAGAACAACCCCTGCCTCCTCTGCCGCCTTCCGGAAATCCTCCGGTAGCGGTTCATCGGAGATCACATAATCCACATCTGGCAGTTTTGCAAAAGTATAGGGCATCAAACAACGCAGCTTCTCCCTGCCACACATCAGCACGCTGGTCCGTGCCTTACGGATGACCATACGCTTGACCAGCATATCCCCTTCCGTTCCACAGGTAAAGCCGGCATCTACAGAGCAGCCGGACACACCGATAAACGCCATATCAATATTGATATTTTCCAACATTTCCAGCGTATTTTGTCCGGAAAGGGCTAGGTTTTTCCGGTTCATTGTGCCGCAGCACAGGCTGACCACAGGATTGTGCAACCGACATAGCTCCAGGGCAATGCTGGGGCCTGTCGTAAACACATTCAAGTGAATATCCGGCAAATTCTGCGCAAGCGCAAGGTTGGTGGTACTGGCATCCAGGAAGACCGAAGCGCCGGGTTGAATCAAAGAAAGTGCTTTCCGGGCAATAGCAAGCTTGCCTGCATTGTTTTCCCGCATACGGACGTTAAATTCCGGGTCGCCGGCATGGTGAACGGACTTTGCGCCACCCCGAAATTTAACAACAGCACCGTCCCGCTCAAGGGCATCCAGGTCCCGGTGAATGGTCATCAGGGAAACCGCCGGAAACAGTTCCTGCAGCTGTTTAATAGTAACCACATTATTCTTTTCAATAAACGCCTTCATTTGGTCTTGTCGAATACTATACATATGTCCCCCAAATGTTATAAACTTGATAATGTAACATAAATATAACACCCATATCACACTCTGTCAACGATTATTTTTCTTTTCCTTTGTTGACGAAAAAATTAACCGCTATATAATAAAGTAAACTCTCCGAAAAGGAGCACGCAATGATAGATAAGTTATTTGTATATGAAAGCGAACGCGTTGATCCGTACTATAATTTGGCTGTAGAAAAGCATTTGCTGGATCTTGTACTGCCGGGACAGTGTGTTTTATATCTGTGGCAAAATGAAAACACCGTGGTTATCGGGAGTAATCAAAACGCATGGCATGAGTGCCGTGTATCTGCATTGGAGGCTGACGGCGGCAAGCTTGCCCGCCGGTTATCCGGCGGGGGTGCGGTATACCATGATCTTGGAAATCTGAACTTCACATTTTTAATGTGCGAGGAAGACTATGATATTCAAAAGCAACTTGCAGTAATTTGCGCTGCCTGTAAGGAAGTCGGCATTCATGCTGAACCCTCCGGAAGAAACGATGTTTTGGCAGACGGCAGAAAGTTTTCCGGCAATGCCTTTTATCATCATCAAGGCAAGGCCTATCACCACGGTACACTTCTGATAAATGCGGATATGGAAAAAATGCAACAATACCTGAGTCCTTCCAAAGCAAAACTGGAAGCAAAGGGTGTTGCATCCGTCCGTTCTCGGGTCGTTAATCTCAATGAGCTATCTCCCGGACTTACCTGCAATGACATGAAAAAGCATATGGTAACAGCTTTTGAAAAGGTCTACGGTATGCAGTCCAGCCCGCTGGCATTAAACAAGGACGATGAAGCTGACATTTCCGAGTTGCAGCAAAAATTCGGCTCCTGGGAGCATCTTTACGGAAAGCCACTCCCCTTTTCTTTCAGCTGCGAGGAACGCTTTGTCTGGGGCAATATCCAGCTTCAGTTACAGGTAGAGTCCGGAATTGTTTTACAAACCAAAGTCTATTCCGATGCTATGGACCATCTTATTGCGCCAAAGCTGGAGCAAGCTCTTACTGGCTGCCGTTTCACATTGGATGCAATACAGACCGCTGTCTGTGAGTGTCTGCAACGGGAGCTTTCTGAAGATATTTGCAGCATGCTTGCAGATCAGAATATATAAAATAAGCAGGAGAATGCATACCGTTCTCCTGCTTTTTGCAGATCAAATATTTACCTGCTTAATCACAGACTTTAATTTCTCCGCACTTATCTGTAATTTTTCGATTTCTGCATCGGTGAGTTTATTCAAGATCTTACCCCTCACACCGTTCCGATCCACCAATGTCAATGTAGATAAGCAAACATCATCCACGCCGTATTCTCCGTGCATCATTGTGGATACGGTCAGAGCCGTTCCTGCGTCCGCATATATACACTTGCATATATGGCAAACGGACATGGAAACCGCGTAGAATGTAGCGCCTTTATTCTCGATGATCAAAGAGCCGGACTTCTTGACAAATTGCTCCACCTCATCATAATCCCAATTCCAATCGATCCGATCTTTATCCGGAGAGCTGTCTTTATAGTCATCAATATGATTGTTTGCAATATGCACCAACGACCATGGAACAAAGGAGCTATCGCCGTGTTCTCCGTACACGTGGGCATGGACATTCTTAGGACTGATGAAAAACCGCTTTGCAAGCTCTGACTGCAATCGACTTGTATCCAGAATCGTACCGGAGCCGATAATCTGATTTTCAGGCAGACCGGAAACCTTATGGAATGCATAGGTCAGCACATCCACAGGGTTGGATACGATCACATAAATGGCGTTGGGCGCATGGGGCACAACGCTTGCAGCCACCTGCTTTAAAATATCCACGTTCGTCTGCGCCAGATCCAGGCGAGACATCCCCGGCTTTCTGGCAATACCGCAGGTGATGATCACAATGTCAGAGTCCTCCGTATCCCCGTAATCTCCCGAACGAACGATAGCCGGCGAATGGAACGGCGCGCCCTGGTAAATATCCAACGCCTCACCAAGGGCTTTGTTCTTATTTACATCCACCAACACGATCTCAGAGGCAACCCCCTGGATCATCAGATCGTTGGCAATTGTTGCCCCCACGCTGCCTGCTCCGATCACACTGATTTTACCCATATTATGACTCCCCTTTCTATTATTCGCGTATTTGTTCCGCTGTTATCGATAATGTTATACCGAGTATGCGATATTGTCAATATACTATCAGCAATTTTGTAGATATTGATAAAAAAAGAATGTGCCATCCGATAAAAGATGGCACATTTATATTATTGATCACTTATAGGATATTATTCGTCTTTGCCGGGAACACCGGGCTGGGTCATGCTGTAAACATCCAAAATCCGCGCTGCTTCTTCCGCGCTGATGATATTACGCTCGATCAGAAGTGTCCGGACAGGAATACGCTTTTTTAAAGCTTCCTTTGCAAGGGATGCTGCCTGGGTGTAGCCTATGTAGGGACACAGCGCAGTGATAATGCCTACGCTGGCATCCAAAAGCTCATTGCAGCGTTCCTCGTTGGCGGTAATGCCGTCTACACAGTTCACAGTGAAGGTATACACTGCACGATCCAACATTTTGATAGACTGGAACAACGCCTCAAAAACGACCGGCTCGAAAGCGTTCAGCTCAAACTGGCCCGCTTCCACCGCCATGGCAACTGTCACATCGTTGCCCATGATCCGGAAGGCGACCTGGTTGACAACCTCAGGAATAACCGGGTTGACTTTGCCGGGCATGATGGAAGAGCCGTTTTGCTTAGCGGGCAGGTTGATCTCGCCGAAGCCTGTCCGGGGTCCGGAGGACATGAGCCGCAGATCGTTTGCGATCTTAGACAGTGCCAGAGAGCAGTCCTTTACCGCGCTGGATACGGCGGCAAATCCATCAATATTCTGGGTTGCGTCGATCATGTTATCTGCCTGATGGAACGGGAATCCGGTAAGCTCCGCCAGGATCTGAGTAACATGGTCATAGTACTCTCTGTCTGCGTTGATACCGGTGCCGATTGCAGTGCCGCCAATGTTGACTGCGTACATCTCATCCCACGCCTTGTGGATCCGGTCCATTCCCCGCTTTACCGCGGTAGCATAAGCGCCAAATTCCTGACCCAGACGCACAGGCACAGCGTCCTGTAGCTGGGTACGGCCCATTTTAATAATGTGGTCAAATTCTTTTTCCTTGTTACGGAAGGATTCATACAGTCCCTGCAAACTCTTCTCCAGACTACTTAGCAAAATAAGGGTCGTCATTTTGCCGGCGGTAGGAACAATATCGTTGGTAGACTGACCGCAGTTTACATGGTCATTGGGGTGTACCAAGCTGTAATCGCCCAATTCGCCACCCAGCTTCTGGACAGCAATGTTAGCAATGACCTCGTTGGCGTTCATGTTCATGGATGTGCCTGCGCCGCCCTGAATGGGGTCAACGATAAACTGATCGTGGTACTTGCCTTCGCAGATTTCATCACATGCCGCAATGATCGCATCAGCAACCGCAGGCTTTAGCGCACCCGCTGCCTTATTGGCAACTGCACACGCCTTCTTTAGAATCGCCAGGGAGTCGATCATCTCACGGCGCAGGCGCAGTCCGGTAATATAAAAGTTTTCAACTGCACGCAGGGACTGGACACCGTAATAGGCGTCTACGGGAACGTCTTTCTTGCCAATGGAATCACTTTTCAGGCGGGTGGATTGGGTCATTTCCTGAATGCTCATATCAGAATACTCCTCATTTTCTTATTTTCATGCCCCAATATATCACCACGATTTCATATAATCAAATATATATATTACTATAAGTATTATAATTACATTATTATATTTGTGTTGACAGAACACTACGCTGCTGGTAAACTGATCTTATATAAAGGTATCGGGGTGATCTATGTGAGTAACATATTTAACCGCAAAGAACTAATCTATACGGTCTATAAGGAGAAGAGCTTTTCCAAGGCTGCGCAAAAGCTGTTTATCGCCCAACCCTCTTTAAGCGCCATGGTTAAGAAGACTGAGGAGGAAATCGGTCTGCCTCTGTTTGACAGGACAAGCAAACCTATTCGTCTTACTGAAGCAGGAAAGGAATACATTGCTGCAGTGGAGCAGATTCGCCAAATCGAGAGCAATTTCGAAAATTATCTGATGGCTGTCAACAACTTGGAAGCCGGAACAATGGGAATCGGAAGTAATCAGCTTTTATCCTCTCTAGTGCTTCCCCGCTATATCTCCCGTTTTATGCAAAAATATCCCAACATTAAACTGTCTCTGATAGATGCCAACTCCACCACGCTGGAGAATCAAATCATGGCCGGCAACTTGGATATTGTCATTGATAATCATATTCTTCCGGAAGATCAATTTGAGCGTCATCTGCTGACTAAGGAACACTTGCTTCTTGCTGTACCTGCCGATTTCGCAGTAAACCGTCGTGCAGAAACTTATCAGCTTACATATGAGGATATTCTGGCCGGTCGTCATATTAATGCCTCTCTCTCCCCTGTCCCCCTGGAGTTATTTACATCGGTTCCTTTTATTCTTATGAACCGGGATAACGATGCCCGTCGCCACACAGATGCCATTTTCCACAAGGTTGGATTCCGGCCAAAGGTACTTTTGGAAATGGACAGATTGACCATTCTCTACTCCTATATTGAAATGGGTACTGCCGCCTCTGTGGTCAGCGACACCCTGGTGCGAAATATACGAAGTGCAGACAATCCAAATATTTTTTTCTACCCCTTGCCAACGGAACACGCAGAATGTGAAATCTATGCCTCTTATAAGCGAAATAAATTTTGTTCCAAAGCGATGGCAACCTTTATTGACAGTTTGGACGGATTGCAATAAAAAACAGCACCCCAGCGGGGTGCTGTTTTTAACATATTAAAGCGCATTTACGATCTCAGTAGATGTTTCAATGAGCTTTTCAGCAGTTCCTGCAACATACCGGGCAGTCAGCGCCTCATATCCGCCTTCGTCAAAGGCAGACTGCATGGGATAATAACCTTCATATCCGTTAGCACAGCAAGAAGGCATGGTCAGAGTGAACTTGGAATTTGCCTTAATACCCCGACCGATATCAGTGAAAGGCTCACCGGGGAAACCGGCAATGACGAAATCGCCCACGGAGACAGCAGTAAGGTAAAGCTCCTTCTCATCCGGCATCTCCATCATGCTTACAATGCGGTTTGCTTCTGCGATGATCTCTGTGCGTTTCATACCCAGTGATGCAGGTGCAACCGCATCAGAGCCGCCTTCCTTATACAGCTTGTTGATCCGCAGCGCTTCTTCCAGCTGCTCGGGTCTTCCCTTGTTATACTTAACAAAAAGACTCTTCTGAGCATAATTGATCTTATCACCATTCAAAGGTTCCGCCAGCTCATAGTTAGCAATAACAGACATAGCGATCTTTCTGCCGGAATACCGGGAGCGGTCATAGCCGGTGCAGCACTGATCCTCACCCAACCGGACATCAAAGTGGTTGGTATCACCCTGTGCGCCATTGATGTACATACAGCGGGAATTGGGAATCAGCAGTTCGTATGTATCCCGAACAAAATGGGGGAAGTCAGCAGAGACGGTAGAATAGCCGATCATATCCGGGTGGACCTGGAAGTTGACAATACCGATCTCCGGTGCGCCTTCACGCTTGATGATCAGCAGAGAGGAATTCTCATCAGGCGTACCCAGAGCATGGTCGATATCGGGATTCTGGAAACCAGGATTGGTACGGACAGAGCCGTCCTTCATACGGAAGCGGCGAATGAATGCCACATCCTTAACTTCACCCCGGGTATAAGACAGCTTGGCAGGCGCAAGGTCCTGTACAGCCAGAACCGCTGCATCAACAACCTTCTTCATAAACCAGTTGATATACTCCCGGTTCTCCTCGCACTAATCATGATTTGCAACTGTCAGGCCAGGCGCCAGGTGGGTGTGGGTGCTGCAAATAAAAACACCTTCCTTTTCCGTCTCGATTGCCTTGGCAACCAGAGGACGAAGATCGTCCATCATCATCTGATTAAAACCGATCACATCGCAGGAAATAATCACAGCGCGCTTCTCGCCGTCGTCAAATGCAACAGCAGTCACCATTAGCGGATCCAAAACGCCATCGGC
The DNA here is from genome assembly GCA_045595075.1 of Faecousia sp. Taxonomy (GTDB): domain Bacteria; phylum Bacillota; class Clostridia; order Oscillospirales; family Oscillospiraceae; genus Faecousia. Next base: position 18,427 of record JAZNZT010000066.1, on the reverse strand, counting down.
ATAGCGCTTGATAAAATACCCCTGCAAGGATGTCCCCAAGTGAGGGGTAACATCTACTCTTGCAAAACCTGCTTTCAAATTAGACATAGTTGCTCACCTTTTACCTTTCAAAATGTTGTTGTAAGTTGTACTAAAAGCTTGGCTATTAACTCCATATCTTCCACTGGAATGTATTCAAAGCGACCGTGGAAGTTCTCGCCGCCGGTACACAGATTCGGACAAGGCAAGCCCTCGTATGACAGCCTTGCGCCGTCGGTGCCGCCCCGGATAGGAACGGTCTTGGGTGTAATACCCACAGCCTCCATCGCCGCCTTGGCGCGATCTATAATATACATACAAGGTTCGATCTTTTCCCGCATGTTGAAGTAGCTGTCTTTTATGGTCAGGCACACGGTTCCATCACCGTATTTGGCATTTAAGAAATCGGATGCTGCTTGCATAACAGCTTTTTTCTGCTGATATTTATCCATATCATGATCCCGGATGATATATCGAAGGGTAGACTTTTCTACCTCTCCTTCCATATCTGTCAAGTGGATAAATCCCTCATAGCCTTCCGTGGACTCGGGGCGCTGATGCTCCGGTAAAAGGCTCTGGAATTCCATAGCGATCAGCTGGGAATTACGCATCTTATCCTTAGCAGAGCCGGGATGGATATTCAGTCCGTGAATCTCGACTTTTGCAGATGCGGCATTGAAGTTTTCATACTCCAGCTCACCCAACGCACCGCCGTCAACGGTATAGGCATAGTCCGCCCCGAAATCCTTTACGTTGAACCGGTCCGCTCCCCTGCCGATCTCTTCGTCAGGCGTAAAGCCGATCCGAATAGTAGCATGGTTCATCCGGGCTGTCATCAAAAATTTCGCTGCGGTCATAATCTCCGCAATGCCTGCCTTATCATCTGCGCCTAGCAGAGTCGTACCGTCAGTGACGATCAGATGCTTGCCAATGTTGTTTTTCAGACTCTCGTAGTCCTTTTCCCGCAGCCAGATATCCTCTTCCTCGTTAAGAAGAATATCGCCACCATTGTAGGGTACGATTTTCGTCTTTATATTGGCGCCGGAGGCATCCGGGGATGTATCCATATGGGCAACAAGTCCTATTGTAGGCAAGCTGGGATCCCCCGGAATTGTACCGTAGACATAGCCATCGTCGTCCATACAGGCATCCTGTATGCCCATAGTCTTCATTTCCTCTACCAAAGCCGCCCCCAAAAGACGCTGCTTTGCCGTGGAGGGACAAGTTTCTGAGTACTCGTCTGACTGGGTATCAAATCCTACATAACGTAAAAAACGTTCAGAAACACTTTCCATAGTTCCTCCCGTAAAAAAGAGGCGGAGAAACACTCCGCCTCTATTTATCCTTAATTATTTTGCTGCGTTGACCAGTTCGGCGGTGTCTTGAGCGATCATCAGTTCTTCGTTGGTGGGAATAACCCAAACCTGGACCTTGGAATCAGGAGTAGAGACCAGCATCTCCTTGCCCCGGAGCGCATTCTTTTCCGGATCCAGTTTGACTCCCATAAAGCCAAGGTATTCACAGATAGCGGCGCGGGTATCCGGGCCGTTCTCGCCAACACCGGCGGTGAAGGTCAACACGTCGATACCATTCAGAGCGGCAGCGTAGGAACCAACATACTTGGCAACCTCATAGCAGAACTTGTCCAGAGCCAGCTGGCAATCCTCATTGCCATTGGCTGCACCGGCCTCCAGATCACGGAAGTCGGAGGAAACACCGGAAACGGCAAGCATGCCGGACTTCTTGTTCAGCATGTTCAGGCAGTCATCCACGCTCATACCGTACTTGTTGCAGATAAACTGGACAACACAGGCATCGATATCACCGGAACGGGTGCCCATGGGAACACCTGCCAGAGGAGAAAGGCCCATGGAAGTATCCATACACTTGCCGTCTTTAACAGCGGACAGAGAAGAACCGTTGCCAAGATGGCAGTTGACCATCTTGAACTCAGTCTTACCTACCAAAGCGGCAGCGCGGCGGGCAATATACTTATGGCTGGTGGCGTGGAAGCCGTAACGGCGGATGTCGTCGTTCTTGTAGTACTCAGTAGGAATTGCGTAACGGTATGCCTTGGGAGGCATGGTCATGTGGAATGCGGTGTCAAACACAGCCACCTGGGGAGTGCCGGGCATAACAGCCTGGCAGGCACGAATGCCCATCAAGTTAGCGGGGTTGTGCAAAGGTCCAAGAGGGATGCACTTTTCAATAGCGGCAATGACCTCGTCGTTAATGATGCAGGAGTCAGAGAACTCCATACCGCCATGCAGCACACGATGGCCCACAGCGTCGATCTCGTCAACGCTCTTGATAACGCCATGCTCGGGATCCACAAGGATCTCCAGAACAGCGGAAATTGCTTCAGAATGGGTAGGCATGGGAATTTCCTTCTCTACCTTCTTGTCGCCAACCTTGTGGGTCAAACGGCCGTCAATGTAGATACGCTCACACAGGCCCTTGGCGGATACATCGCCGGTCTCCGGATTCATAAGCTGATACTTAAGGCTGGAGCTACCGGCGTTGATAACCAGAACATTCATTGGATTTGTCCTCCTAAAATAATAAGTTTTCTTTTTGCGGATTTTGTGTTATGATATCCATAGCTAGGACTATTCTATAATAACTTGGCAGAATTCTCAAGTCCTGAATGGAAAAATTTTTCTCAAAAGGTGGGTTGTTTTTGAAGATTACCGGAATTATCTGTGAATATAACCCCCTGCATCTGGGGCACAAAAAGCAATTGGACATGATCCGGTCACTTTGCGGTGACGATTGCGGCATTGTCTGCCTTATGTCCGGCAACTATGTTCAGCGGGGCGAGCCTGCCATATTTCATCGTAGTCACCGGGCAAAAGCCGCCGTCGCAGCCGGCGCCGATCTTGTTTTGGAGCTGCCTGTAACGGCATCATTATCTTCAGCAGAAGGATTTGCAGATATTGGAGTTTCTATACTTTCCGGTTTTTGTGACAGTCTATGCTTCGGTGCTGAATGCAGCGACGCAGCTCTGCTGATAAAAACAGCGGAGGCCCTTTTATCCCCATCTTTCTCTCCGGCTTTGAAGGAAGAATTAAAAAAAGGAGTCTCCTTCCCTACCGCGCGGCAAGCCGCCCTCTCCAATCTCGGCGTAGACAGTCAGCTTCTTTCCCTGCCCAATAACATTCTGGCTGTGGAATATTGTAAGGCGATCCTGTCACAGGGCAGCTCCATGCAGCCAATGCCCATTTTGCGGCAAGGGAATTATCACGATGAAACACCGGACTCCAAGAACCCCTCTGCGACCTCTTTACGTCTCCAAATTACAAAAGGTAACGGCTGGCTGGACTATGTCCCAAAAGAAGCCCATTCTTGTTTTGCGGATGCTCAGATTCACACCTTGTCTGCCGGAGAAAGAGCAATTCTGGGGCGACTGAAAACTATGACAGACGAGGAGTTCTCTCTTCTGCCCTTTGGTTCAGAGGGACTCTGGCGTAAGCTGATGCACGCTGCCAGAAAGCATTCAACTCTGGATGAAATTATAAATGCAACAAAATCCAAGCGGTACACCCGTACACGGATCAACCGAATGATTCTCTGCGGTTTTCTTGGCATCACATCAGCTGATCTTTCTGTACCTGCTCCCTATGTTCGGGTGCTTGCCTTTAACGAGAAAGGCAGGTATATTCTGAATCAATCGAAAGATACCTGTAACTTTGTAAACATAGGAGAAAAAACCGACGCCCCTTATCAAGCACTGGAGACCCGATGTGACAGTCTTTACAGCCTGTTTTCCCAACAAACACCCACAACGCAGACAAACGAAAGAATATATTACAAAAAAGACAGCAGTTTCTAAAGAAACTGCTGTCTAATTTTAATTCTTTCGGCTTGCCACACTCTTACGGATCAATGCCCGCTTCAGTCTTGCTTCAGCAAGCCGGACATCCGTATCCGTTGCGTTTTTGTCTTCAATAATGTTCTTAGCCCGCTTTTCAGAAGCAGCAGCCCGATCCGCATCGATCTGATCAGCCCACTCAAAGGTGGTGGGAACAAGATTGACCGAACCGTTGACCACAGAGACCATACCGCCGATACAGGCTGCATAACGTTTCTGGCCCTCCACCATAACCGTCGCCTGTCCCATTCCGAGAGGCGCAACGCAGTTGATGTGTCCTGCCAGAATACCCAGATCACCGGTTGTTGTCCGAACGATCAGTTCCTCGGCATTTCCTTCAAACTGAACGCCATCGGGGGTAACGATCTTCAGGGGGAAGCTGTTCATTTGCCTTCACCCTTCCATTTCTCTACAACTTCATCAATGGTACCTGCGTACAGGAAGTAGGACTCAGGAATATCATCGTGCTTACCCTCGATGATCTCCCGGAAACTACGGATTGTATCCTTCAGCGACACATATTTACCCTGATAACCGGTAAACTGCTCAGCAACATGGAACGGCTGGCTGAGGAAACGTTGTACCTTACGGGCCCGGTTGACCGTCTGCTTATCCTCTTCGCTGAGTTCGTCCATACCCATGATGGCAATGATATCCTGCAATTCCTTATACCGCTGCAGAATGCTCTGAACAGCACGGGCAGTTTCGTAATGCTCCTGTCCCACAGTCTCCGGAGAGAGAATACGGGAAGTGGAGTCCAGGGGATCCACAGCGGGATAAATGCCTAAGGAAGCGATACCACGGTCAAGAACTGTGGTGGCATCCAGGTGGGCAAAGGTAGTGGCAGGGGCAGGGTCAGTCAGGTCGTCAGCAGGGACATAGACTGCCTGAACGGAGGTAATAGAACCGTTCTTAGTTGAGGTAATACGCTCTTGCAGAGCGCCCATTTCTGTTGCCAGAGTCGGCTGATAGCCAACGGCAGAAGGCATACGGCCAAGAAGCGCAGACACTTCAGAGCCAGCCTGGGTGAAACGGAAGATATTGTCGATAAACAGCAGCACATCCTGATGCTTCACATCCCGGAAGTACTCAGCCATAGTAAGGCCGGAAAGGCCAACACGCATACGGGCTCCGGGAGGCTCGTTCATCTGACCGAAGACCATGGCTGTCTTATTGATAACACCGGATTCCGTCATCTCGTTGTACAGGTCGTTACCCTCACGGGTACGCTCACCAACACCGGTAAATACGGAATAGCCGTTATGGGCCGTTGCGATATTATAGATCAGCTCCTGGATCAGAACGGTCTTGCCGACACCGGCGCCGCCAAACAGACCGATCTTACCGCCTTTGGCATATGGGCAGATCAAGTCAATGACCTTAATGCCCGTTTCCAGGATCTCTGTTGCAGGCTCTTGTTCCTCATAGGCAGGTGCGCTGCGGTGGATGGGCCACTGCTCTGCGCCGGAAACAGGTTCGCCGTTATCGATAGGCTGGCCAAGCAAATTAAACACTCGACCCAGGCAATCGTCACCCACGGGAACGGTAATGGGAGCGCCGGTATCCACAGCTTCCACGCCCCGCTGCAGACCGTCGGTAGAGCTCATAGCGATACAGCGAACCACATTGTCGCCGATATGCTGCGCCACCTCGGCAACGATCTTATTATCCCCGTTGGGGATCTCGATAGCGCTCAGCAGCTCCGGAAGATGCTCATCCGGAAAACGAATATCCAGAACAGGACCCATGACCTGAATCACTGTTCCTTTATGATTTGCCATTGGATTCAACTCCTTCTAAGGCTTAAGAGCCTGCGATGATTTCTGTAATTTCTTGGGTGATCGCTGCCTGACGAGCCCGGTTAAACTTCAGGCTCAGGTCCGCGATCATCTCATCGGCATTTTGACTTGCAGAGTCCATTGCAGTCCGTCGGGCCGCCTGTTCAGACGCACGGCTCTCGCACAGCGCGCCATATACAACGCCGCCCAAATACTCCGGAACAATTGCTTCAAAAGCCTCCGTGCAATCGGGTTCATAGACAATGTCGCTCTGCACAGTCCCTTCCCTTTCGGTGTGCTCCCGGATCAGCGGCAGCAGCCGCAGTACAGCGGGTGTCTGGGACAGCACGGAGACAAAGTTGGTATAAGCAAGGTATATCTCGTCAAACTCCCCTGCCAGAAAACGTTTTGCCAACTGTTTTGCCATGGAGAAGCAGTCGCCCAAAGAGACATCTTCTGCTTCGGCATAATTGACAGCCATAACCGACACATTATGCGCATTGAAAAAATCCACAGCTTTTTTACCAATGGGCAGGACTGTTACATCCTTCCCCTCTATCTCAGACATAACAAGCTTCAACACATTGCTATTATATCCGCCCGCCAGACCTCTGTCACCGGCGATTACGATATACGCTGCCTTATGAACAGGGCGTTTTGTCAGGTAGGGAGAGGAGAAATCCCGATTGGTATCCACAATGTCATTGATGGTAGAATAAAGAGTCTCAAAATAGGGACGGGAGGACTGGACTCGTGCCTGCGCCCGACGAAGCTTGGAAGATGCTACCATTTCCATGGCTTTGGTGATCTGCTTGGTAGATTCCATGCTGCGAATACGGTTTTTGATCTCCTTGGTGGAAACGCCAGCCATGTCAGGCCTCCTTCCTTACTTGTTGGGATTAAACTCGGAAAGCAGTTCCGAAACAGCAGTTTCCAGACGGCCCTGGGTTTCCTGCTCCAGCTTGCCAGTGGAACGGATATCTTCCAGAACATCCAAATAACGGTTATCCATGTGCTCATAGAGCCGCTGCTCAAATTCGGGGATCCGATCCAGAGCAATATCCTTCAGATAGCCGTTAATGACCGCAAACAGGATGCACACCTGATGAGCAACTTCAACAGGAGCATTGTTGCTCTGCTTCAGAACAGCAACGATCCGCTCACCAAGCGCAAGACGGGACTTGGTATCCGCATCCAGATCAGAGCCGAACTGAGCAAAGCTTTGTAGTTCTCTGTACTGGGAATATAGCAGTTTCAAGCTGCCCGCAACCTTTTTCATCGCCTTGATCTGGGCATCGCCGCCAACGCGGGACACAGAAATACCGGGGTTAACAGCAGGCATAACACCGGCGTTGAACAGTTCTGTTTCCAGGAAGATCTGCCCGTCGGTGATAGAGATGACGTTGGTGGGAATGTAGGCAGAGACATCGCCTGCCTGGGTCTCAATGATAGGCAGGGCGGTCAAGCTGCCGCCGCCTTTTTCATCGGACAGCTGGGCTGCCCGTTCCAGAAGACGGGAGTGCAGATAGAACACGACGCCGGGGTAGGCTTCCCGTCCGGGAGGACGGCGGATCAGCAGGGATATGGCACGGTATGCAACCGCGTGCTTACTCAGGTCATCGTAAATGACCAGCACATCCTTGCCCTTATTCATAAAGTATTCGCCCATGGTGCAGCCGGAATAGGGCGCAATATACTGCATGGGCGCAAGCTCCGAGGCAGTTGCGGAAACCACGATGGTGTAATCCATTGCGCCGCCCAGGGTCAGGTTGTTCACGATCTGAGCAACGGTAGAACGCTTCTGTCCGATTGCAACATAGATACAGATCACATCCTTTCCCTTCTGGTTCAGGATGGTATCGGTAGCGATGGTGGTCTTACCGGTCTGGCGGTCACCGATGATCAGCTCACGCTGACCCCGACCAATGGGGATCATAGAGTCGATGGCTTTGATACCGGTCTGAAGCGGGCGACTGACATGCTTTCTGTCAATGATACCGGGAGCAGGCATCTCAATGGGACGGTAAGTATCCGCCGCAATGATGCCCTTGCCGTCGATAGGCTCACCAAGCGCATTGACAACACGGCCGATCATACCCTCACCTACCGGCACGGATACGACCTTGCCGGTACGCTTGACAGTATCGCCCTCTTTGATCCCACTGTCAGAGCCGAGGATAACGATAGATACCGTATCCTCTTCCAGATTCTGAGCCATACCGAAAGAGCCGTTTGACAGCTCCACCAGCTCACCGGCCATACAGTTGTCCAATCCGGAGACCTTGGCAATGCCGTCGCCTACCAGAATGACAACGCCGGTTTCGCTGCTCTGCAGCTTAGCTTCATAGTTTTTAATTTGATTACGAATAATTTTTGTTATTTCTTCAGGTTTTAATTCCATACTGTCCCTGCTTTCTTCCATCAGAGTACGGTGTTTTTAAGAAGTGCGCGGATCGTGTCCAGACGGGACTGTACTGTTCCGTCTACGCGCTTTCCGTCATAGTCCAGCCGGACACCGCCCATACACTGGGGATCTACCCGGTTGGTCAGTTCAATATTTTTTCCCGTAATTTTGGAGAGTTTTTCCGTCAGCCGCTTGGACTGATCTTCATCCAGCGCAATCGCCGTTACAGCGCATACCGGCAAAATGCCGTTATCTTCATGGTACTGTCGGATATAGGCTTTGCAGCAATCCCCGAAGCAACGGGCATACCCCTTCTCGGTAAGAATTTTCAAGAAATTCAGCACATAAGGATGTACCTTATCCCGAAAACTCTCATCCAGAACGCCGCAGCGTTCTTCCTTGCTGATATTGGGTGCTGCCATAAGCCGCAAAAAGCCCGGCTCCTGACGAAAGCTTTCATCCAGAGCCTGAATTTGCCCTAAAATTTCTTGGCTCAGTCCTTCCTCTCTTGCCAGAGAGTACAGCGCCTGTCCATAGGTGTTTCCAATCTGGGTCATGCCTGTTCACCCAATTCTTCGATAAAGCGGTCCACCAACTGAGCCTGGTCCTTTGTATCCAGCACCCGTCCTACAACCTTACCGGCAATAGCCATAGCCATATCGGAAATCTCGTCCTTGGCATCGTTAATAGCCTTCTTCTTCTCCTGGGCAATGTCCGCGGAGGCCTTATTCAGAATAGCAGCCGCTTCCTCATTTGCCTGGCGAAGGATCTCCTCCTCCCGGCTTCTGCCCCGAGCAACCGCTTCTTTGACCATGCGCTCGCCGGTCTCCACAGCATTGGAGAGCTTCTCTTCATACTCACATTTCAGCTGCGCCGCGTCATCCTTTGCCTTGCCGGCGTCGGCGTACATATCGTCAATTTCCTGCTGGCGGTCTGCGATCATCTTCATCACAGGCTTGAACAGAAAAATTTTCAACACATAAAACAGAGCAACTGTATTGATCAAGGTAAACAGTGCGGTAAAAAAGTTAATATTCAGGAATTCTCCCGGTCCCATGCTTCAGACTCCTTTCCTTTCAGTTTGGGAAAAGAGCGGATCACAGAGCAAACAGGATCAGCAATGCAATGACCAGAGAGTAGATACCGGTGGTCTCAGTAATAGCACAACCAAGGATCATGTTGGTACGCAGGTTGCCGGCAGACTCGGGCTGACGGGCCATACCCTCCAGTGCCTTACCCACAGCGTTACCTTCACCGATAGCAGGACCGATAGCGCCGATACCCATACACAGGCCTGCGCCGATAGCCTTAGCCGCGATCATAATTGCTTCATTCATAATAAGTTCCTCCTAAATGGTTATATAAATTGTATTTTACTTTTTCCTTTATTTCTCTTCCGGAGCAGGACATGCGCCGGCGATATATACCATACTGAGCAAGCTGAACACAAACGCCTGTACAAATCCGGAAAAAAGATCAAAATAAATGCTCAAAACCGCCGGCAGACCCAGCTGCAGGATCGGTATCTGCACACCGCCAAGAAGATCAAAGTGGGTCAAAACACCAAGAACGCCCAAAACAAGAAACACAACACCGAATATCTTGCCCAGTAGTTTCTTTTTCTTCATTGCGCTAACAAACCATGCGATGCCTGCCACTATCAAAATCGCAGGCAATACCCATGTTTTGGAAATTACGCCGATCAGCGCAGTGGAAGCCAAAGAAAGCGCAGTATAAATGATCATCGTAATAATGCTGCCGCCTGCCACGTTACCGAAATGACGGAACGCCATAGCGACCGGCTGAGCGATCTCCGAGACGATGTTCATAGGTGTCATAACAGCGATGGGCTCAGCAAAACCTTTCAGCCAACCGAGAAAACCGTTGTTCTTGATATTATGATACCAGATGATAACACTGGTCATAACCGCCCATGTCAGCACCACCGCAAGGTCTGCGGTAGTGGAGCGCAGGAATCCGGTCAGTCCGATCAGGCTGCCTAAAATCGACGAAAGGAAGATCGTTCCGATATAAGGCACCCAGCTGATATTGTGCTCGCCCATTGTGCCGGTCACAAGATTCATCAGCATGGTGACGCCCTTTTCCGTAAGCACCTGAAGCTTTCCGGGTCTTTTTTGCAGATTTCTTCCTAACAGTATACCTGCCACGGCAAGAGCAGCTGTTACAATTATCAGCGACAGGATGGTTTCTGTAATTGCTATCGGACCGATATGAAACAGAGTTTGCGCGCCTTTTACTTCAATTCCGTCCATCAATCACCCTTCTTTCTGAAAAACTCTGCCAGCATCAGGATCGGGCGGGCAAACGCCAGCGGCAGCGCCAACGCGATCACGTTAGCCCCTAGCTTCACGCCCACAACCAAAGCGACCCCCATGAGCAGTAACCGTACAACAGAGGACAGCTGCACCATTTTTTGTGCCTGCTGGACCTCACCCTGTTCTGCCCGGTCCGCTGCCAGGGATACAGTGACTGCCATAAAGAAATAATTGACAATCATTACAAGACTTCCGCCCAAAGCACTCCAGAGGACAGAGAGCTGAAAATATCCCAACGCGGCAAACACCGCCAGCATGATCCCGGAGCATATCAGCTCACCCAGAGCAATGATGCCGGTCTCTTTAAAAACAATTTTACGGGAATCTGTCATTGCCTTCCCCTCTTAATCATGATCATTGTAGGAAACAGGAGATTCTTCTTCCTTCTTCTCTTTCGCCATCCGTTCCATAGCCTTTAAGGAATTTCGCAGACCTTCCACAGAACAGACAAGCCCCAAAACAGCGCCAACGACGACGACCCAAGCGCCTAAAGAAAACTGCTGCCGCAGCCAGACCGCCAAAAGAACAAAACCGGCGATTGGCATTACAACGGAGAGTCCCAGTTGCGTCAGCCAGACAATTAAGCTTAAATCCTTCATCGTCTACTCTCTGTCTCCTATCCAATACTCCCCAAAATAACACTTTGTCATTATACCGCAAAAGTCCTCCGGATTCAAGAAAAATTTGTAAATTATTCAAATCTTTGCCGGTTAACAAGAAACTTTATATATATCTATTATATCTTTATCCAGACAGCCGTTTTTGTGTATAGTATTACCAACTCCTTAAAAAAGATTTCTCAAAAGCCTTTTCAAGACGCTTAAAATATTGTAAACTTATATCAAAGATCTAGGCTTGCAGCAGCCGCTGCATCCGGAATTGGAGAGAAAAACGCTTTGTCAGAAATGGAGATCCTCCAAGGCACTGTCAGTGCCGTGGTTTATCAGAATTATGAAAACGGATATGCTGTTTTGCGTCTTCGCTGTCAAGACGATCAGACAGTCACCGTGGTAGGCACTGTTCCCCTGCCTGCTGTGGGTGAACGGCTCATGGTCACCGGAAAGTGGATCAGTCATCCAAGCTTCGGCAGACAGTTTGAAGCGGAGTTTTTGGAACGGCTCATGCCGCAGACTGCCGCTGATATACAGCATTACCTTTCCGGTCGGGTGATCAAGGGCGTCGGCCCCAGAATCGCCGCCCGGATCGTTTCCCGATTCGGCGACCAGACCCTTGCTGTAATAGAACAGACGCCGGAACGGCTCAGCGAGGTTTCCGGAATTTCCCAAGCAAAGGCTTTGGCCATTGGTGAAGCGTTTCGCACCCAGTTTGGCATGCGACATCTGATGGAGTTTTTCTCACTGCATCACCTGCCTGCAGAACTGGCTGTCAAGACCTACAAGCTGTACGGTGAAACCGCTATCGATCTGATATATGACGATCCATATCTTCTGACCGACAAAGGACTAGACGCCCCCTTTGGCGCTGTGGACCAATTTGCCGTTGAGATGGGCATTGCCGGAGATGATCACCGCCGCATAGACGCAGGCATTCTTTTTGAACTACGGTATAATCTCACCGCAGGCCACGCCTTTTTGCCGGAGGAAAAGCTGATCGACGCAACTGCCCAACTCCTGTCCGTGGACATGCAGGCTATCACCGACGGTGTTTCCAGACTTTTACAGGCCCAGCAGCTGGTGCGTGACCGGCTCAATAACATTAACATATTATATCTTCCCGACCTTTACCGGGCAGAGAAGTACTGCACCAGACGGCTTTTGGAGCATGCAGACAATTACCTGCCCCAGCCCTCCCGGCTGGAGCAAATGCTGAAGCGTGCATCACAAGATCAAGGAATCACCTATTCCGATCAACAAACCCAGGCGATCCGGGATTCTGCTACCTCCGGTCTTTTGCTGATCACCGGTGGTCCGGGTACCGGTAAGACTACGATCATTAACGGTATTTTATCCCTGTTTGCCCAAATCGGGCTGCGATGCGTTCTTGCCGCGCCAACAGGTCGGGCAGCTAAGCGGATGACCGAGGTCACCGGTCAGGAAGCTTCTACCATTCACCGGCTTTTGGAGGCCGGTATCGATCCCCACACCGGAGATCTGTTTTTCTCCCGAGACGAGGAAAATCCCCTTAAGACAGATGCTGTCATTGTGGATGAGATGTCCATGGTGGATATTCAGCTGCTGGAGCATTTGCTTCGGGCAGTTCCGGAAAATGCCCGACTGATCCTTGTAGGCGATCCGGACCAACTGCCCCCGGTAGGTCCCGGCTTTCCTTTCAGCGATATGCTGCGAAGCGGAAACCTCCCCTCTGTCCGGCTGACAGAGATCTTCCGTCAAGCCCAGCAAAGTCTTATCGTTATGAATGCCCATCGGGTCAACCAGGGACAGCTGCCGCAACTGCGGGATGTAAAAAACGACTTTTTCTTCCTGCCTGCCCGGTCTGAAGAAGCTGTGGGACAAACAATAGTAGGTTTGTGTGCGGAACGGCTGCCGAAAAACATGGGCATCCTGCCGGAGCAGATCCAGGTGTTGACGCCTACAAAGAAAGGCTTTGCCGGAACTGTTAATCTGAACCGGCATCTGCAGGCAAAGCTCAATCCTCCCTCTCCGCAAAAAAAGGAACGGCAATTCGGTGACTTTATATTCCGGGAAGGCGACCGGGTCATGCAGATCCGGAACAATTATGATATTGTCTGGAAGAAAACCGATGGCAGCGCTGTGGGGACGGGTGTGTTTAACGGTGATGTGGGCATCATCCGCAAAATCGATCCGGATATGGAGTCTGTAACCGTCGTCTATGACGACCGGGAGGTCGACTACGACTTTACCCAACTGAATGAACTGGAGCCGGCTTATGCCATGACGGTCCACAAAAGCCAGGGCAGCGAATACCGGGCTGTGGTACTAGCCGCATGGAACAGCTCTGCATATTTGCTTAACCGCAGCGTTCTGTACACCGCAATCACCAGAGCCAGGGAGCTTCTGATCATCGTAGGTAAAGAAGAAACCGTGACTATCATGACCCAGAATGCGAAGGTCAGCCGTCGTTACTCCGGACTGAAGCTGCGTTTGCAAGGAAAGGATGAATGATCTTGTTTCATCGGATATTTACTCTTTTTTTTCCGCCTAAATGCATCTTTTGCAGAAAATTGTTAAAAAAAGACGAAACCGATCTGTGTCATTCCTGCAGAAAGGACACCCCGGAATACAAACGGACAAAAAATAATTTTCCTTTTGTTGCAGGATGGACAGGAATATGGTATTATACAGAAGATGTGCGTAACAGCCTGCTTCGTTACAAGTTTTACAATGCCCGCAGCTATGCGCAGGTATACGGACGGTTTCTTGCCATGAAGCTTCAGACAGAGTTTTCTGAATCCTTCGACGTGTTGACCTGGGTTCCGGTAAGCCGTATTCGCAAATTCAGTCGGGGCTATGACCAGGTAGAACTTCTGGCAAAGCAAGTGGGCAAGGAATTGGGAATCACGCCTGTGCAGGCACTCAAAAAGGTCCGACACACACCGCCCCAATCCAACCTTAAAACCGCATCCCAAAGACGCGCCAACATATTAGGCGCATATCAGGTTTCAGCGACGGATACCATTGCCGGAAAACGGGTAATGCTCCTTGATGACATCCTGACTACCGGCGCTACTGCCTCGGAATGTGCCAGAACATTGCTTACTGCCGGAGCTGAGAAAGTATATTTTGCCGCCGTTGCGGTGGCTAACCATGATAAGAAAAAAGGATTAGAAGGTGACGCGAATGCAACTATTTTCCAATGATCTGGGTATTGACCTGGGTACTTCCAATGTGCTGATCAATGTCGAGGACCGGGGTATCGTGATCCGGGAGCCCTCTGTTGTTGCCGTGGACAAGAATACCGGCAAGATCCTGCAGGTAGGCTCTGCCGCAAGAAACATGCTGGGCCGTACTCCCGGAAATGTTGTGGCAATGCATCCCTTACAGGACGGCGTTATTTCCGATCACGAAATGACAGTTAAAATGCTGCAGCTGTTGTTCCGTTCCGCCTCCAAGCCTTCCCTGCTTTCCCCCAAGCCCAGAGTCATTATCAGTGTTCCCAGCGGTATTACAGAGGTTGAGGAACGCACCGTGATCAACGCCGCCATTGAGGCAGGCGCCCGCCGTGTATATTTGATCGAAGAGCCCCTTGCTGCTGCCATGGGCGCTGGCCTGGATATCAGCGGACCAAACGGGCATATGGTGGTAGATATCGGTGGCGGTACTACCGACATTGCTGTGCTGACCATGAACGGCGTAGCCGCTTCTTCTTCCCTGAAAACTGCAGGCATCGCTTTTGACGAGGCCATTGCCCGCTATATTCGCCGCAAACACGGCATTGTGATCGGACAGGTCACCGCCGAGGACATCAAGATCCAGATCGGCAGTGTATATCCCCAGCAGGAGACTACCAGCATGCTGGTCAAGGGCCGGGATGCCAAAGCCGGCATTCCCCGGGAAGTGGAGATCCTGTCAACAGAGATCCTGGAGCCTCTTCGCAGACCTGCTCTGCATATTGTGGAAGAAGTCCTTTCCGTGCTGGAAGACTCCTCTCCGGAATTGGTAGGCGATATTGCTGAGAACGGGATCACCCTTACCGGCGGCGGCAGTCAGATCGTAGGCATGGATCAGCTTCTCAGTGAACGGACCGGAATCGTTTGCAAGGTTGCCGATGATGCGGCATCCTGTGTCGCCTACGGATGTGGAAAGAGTCTCTCCTGGATCAATCATATGCAGGAAGGACCGATCAACATCGCCAGAAAACGGCTTATGCGAGGCTGATTATTTATAAGGAGGAAACAATTCATGAAAGACCCTAATTGCGGCTACTGCGCAGGCGGTGAGGTGCTTGCAAAATTTGGAATTCCGATCTGCGATCTGCGGGTCAGTCAGCTTGTTCTGTTTAAGGAACAGTCCAAACCCGGTCGTGTGATCGTTGCGTACAAGGATCACGTCAGCGAGATCGTAGACATCAGCAAAGAAGACCGGGATTTGTTCATGGAAGATGTCTGTCAGGCTTCTAATGCCCTGCACAAAGCATTCCATCCCAACAAGGTCAATTACGGTGCCTACGGCGACACCGGCTGTCATCTGCATATGCACCTCGTTCCCAAATATGAAGGCGGCGACGAATGGGGTGGCGTATTCCAGATGAACCCCGGTAAAAAGTATCTTAGTGAAGACGAATACGCTGAAATGATCGACAGAATCAAAGCGAACCTATAATGAGATAAGAGGATGTGGCTGAACCACATCCTCTTTTTATCGTTGCACAGACAGAATTTCTCTGCATAAACTGTCCTATAAGCGCTTTTGCTTATTCAAAAAGGAGGTATTACCATGTCTGAGTGTTGCCAGGAAAGGCTGCCCTGCAATTTAGATGATCTGCGGGAAGCTCTTTCCATTCACACACGAAAAATCACGGACAGCTGCAGAGATAAAGACTGCATCGAAGATCTGAGAGTTTACCTCACCCGGGGGTCTCAGGCACTTTTGGACACCGCTACCGGTGCCAAGGTCCGCTGTGCAGAACTGCTGTATACTTATATCGATGTAGAACCGGTTGCCTTCGACCGAAATCACTACTGTATAGATGTCACCTTCTACTATCGGATTCTGGCAGATGCAGTCATCGGAACAGGTCGACCGGCGGCTCTTTACGGTCTAGCTGTATTTTCTAAGCGAGCCGTCCTCTGCGGTGAGGACAGCCGGGCGCACATTTATACAAGCGATACCCGGATCTGTGAACCAGACGGCATTACACGGTACAGCGCAAATCGCCCCACCGCGGTAGTGGAGGTCCTCGACCCGATGGTGCTGTCCTCCAAGGTGCGGGAGCTTTGCGAATGTAATCAGGAAAGCACACTGATCCAAATTCCCAGCTTTATTCTCCAGCTGTTCGACGATGAGCTGGTCCTGTCCGGCGACCGTCGCCGGCTGTTTGTAACCTTGGGGCAGTTCTCCATCATCCGCTTAGAGCGCGATGCCCAGTTAGTCGTACCTGTACTTGATTACAGCCTGCCTACCAAGGAATGCTGCGACACCGCCGGCTGCTGCGCAGAAGATCCCTGCGAAATGTTCTCACGGATCCCCTTTCCCTCCGGACAGTTTGCGCCCAAAGGGTGTGATAAACCGGTAGAGAAATACACCGACAGTTGCGATTGCTATACAACTACCGGTAACGCATAGTAAGTTAAACCGAAGGTCGGACACTTAAAAGTGTCCGACCTTTCTTTATTTATCCATTTCCCATTCCTTGATCTGGCTTGCCTTTTCGTACAAACGCAAATAGCTGTCATAACGGGACTTTTCAATACTACCGTTATCCACAGAAACGCGGACAGCGCAGCCCGGCTCAGAGCGGTGTGTACAGTCATGAAACTGGCATTCCCCCAAATATGGGGCGAAGTCCGGAAAGGCATACTGCAGATTCTCTTTCAAAATTACATCCATTTGCTCGGTATCAAAGGAGGAGAATCCGGGGGTATCCGCAACATAGGTCTCTCCGCCCAGATGATACAGCTCCACATGGCGGGTAGTATGACGGCCGCGGCCAAGCTTTTCGGAAACCTCTCCGGTAGCAAGGCAAAGCTCCGGACACAGGGCATTGAGCATACTGCTCTTTCCTACGCCGGTATTGCCGGTAAATGCCGTCAGCTTTCCGCTGATCAAATCTCTAAGCGCCTCAACGCCCTCGCCGGTCTCGGCGCTGGCCTGGATCACAGAAAAGCCTGCATTCTTATAGATCCTCACAAGGTCTGTTCCGGGATCTAAGTCGCACTTATTCACGCAGATATAAACGCTGACTTCCTGATCACCGGCGATTGCCGCAACCCGGTCGATAAGAAAGGGCTCGGTGACGGGATTGACATTCGCCGCAAACACCACCAGGGCATCCACATTGGCAACAGCAGGTCTTATAAACCGGTTTTTTCTCGGCAGGATTCTCTCCACCATTCCCTTGCCGCCTTCTACGGAGATTTCCACAAGATCACCGGTAAGAGGACTGTTACCCTGCTTACGCAAAACACCTCTGCCCCGGCAGGTCACCACACCGGCAGATGTCTGAACATCGTAAAAACCGCTGAGGGAACGGACGATCCGACCTGTTACTGTTTTCATCATTGTGCGCTAAAAACCACCTTTTCAGACCGCAACTCTTTATCAGAACCGTTTACATAGATGTCGAAATACTGAACACCAATGCCCTCCAGTTCCACAGCAATCTCTGTTGTTCCGGGCTGAACATTATCTTGTTCATAGGCTACCATTTCACCCAGCTGAATGGTAAGCTTGTAGGGCTGTGTTTCCTGGATCTCTGTCAGATCAAACACATGGGTTACCTTTACCAAAGTAGGTTCTATCGGCTGCGGTCCCATAGAAATCTGCAATACGATTTCCTCATTTACAGGAGTCAAAGTATCCGGTGCTATAGACTGCTCTACAACAGTATTTTCCGGCTTGTCGCTATATACGGATTCAATACGAATATTTTCAAATCCGTCATTTTTAAGGGTATTCTCTGCAGCAACCTGGGTGAATCCCTTC
Organism: Faecousia sp.; assembly: GCA_045595075.1. Classification (GTDB taxonomy): domain Bacteria; phylum Bacillota; class Clostridia; order Oscillospirales; family Oscillospiraceae; genus Faecousia. The sequence goes on along the minus strand of JAZNZT010000066.1, from coordinate 437 downwards.
AGATCCCGGACCTTTGCCATTTTCGGACCTTTGCTGATAAACAATGTGATTTTCTGGCCGGTTATAATATCCTGACCTGCCTCGGGCTCTGTCTTGATTACCATTCCGGCAGGAACGGTAAAATCAAACACTTCTTCAGGGACAATATCCAAAGCCATATCCTGATTGTTGAGGGTTTTTTCCGCCGCATCCTGGGTGCCATTTGTCACATCGGGCATCTGCGCTGTTTTGATCTCCGGACCTTTGCTGATGTACAAAACAATCCTATCTCCGGTTTCGATGTTTTCTCCCGCCTTGGGTTTTGTCCCGATTACCGTTCCTACAGGAACAGCAGAATCATACACTTTTTCCTCGGAGATTTTCAGCTCCATTTCCTGGTTTTCCAGCGTTTTGATCGCCGATTCCAGAGTCTCGTTTGTCACATCCGGCATCTGTGC
>JAZNZT010000065.1:0-11081 GCA_045595075.1 Faecousia sp. | reverse complement strand
AAGCTGGACTACTGCAAGGAAATGATGGCAAAGGCGAAGGCTAAGGGCGTTAACATGCTGCTGCCTGTTGACACCGCTGTTGCCGCTTCCTTCCCCTCTCCTATCGACGCTGAGATCGATGTAGACTATGTTGACTGCACCGCGATCCCTGCTGACGCTATGGGTCTGGACATCGGCCCCAAGGCATGCGCAGAGTTTGCTGCCGCTGCCAAGGCCGCCAAAACTGTTGTCTGGAACGGCCCCATGGGCGTATTCGAGAACCCCACTCTGGCAAAGGGTACCATCGCTGTTGCCCAGGCTCTGGCTGACTCTGACGCTGTGACCATCGTCGGCGGCGGCGACAGCGCTGCTGCCTGCGAGCAGCTGGGCTTCGCATCTCAGATCACCCACATTTCCACCGGCGGCGGCGCTTCCCTGGAATTCCTGGAAGGTCTGGAGCTTCCCGGTATCGCATGTCTGGAAGATAAGTAATCTATTTGTTAAACTCTATGGGGGCCGATGCCCGCATCGGCTCCCATACATATTAATTTGAAAATGAACATCGCTGAGCGATGCGTATATATTAAGGAGATTGAAAATGAACAGAAAGTATCGTAAGACCCTCATTGCCGGCAACTGGAAAATGAACAAGACCCCCACCGAGACCAAGGAATTTATGACCCAGTTCAAGGCCATTCTTCCCAAGGGTCGCTGGTGTGATATTGCCCTGTGCGTACCTGCCGTATGCATCCCCGCTGCTGTCCGCGCCATGCGTGAGACCAGAGTTGGCATCGGCGCTGAAAACTGTAACGCCAACCCCTCCGGCGCTTATACCGGTGAGATCGCTACCAACATGCTCACTGACGCCGGCTGTAAATATGTGATCATCGGACACTCCGAGCGGCGCGCTATGGGCGAGACCGATGCCGAAGTCAACGCAAAGGTCCTGGCTGCTCTCAATGCAGGCCTGACCCCCATTATGTGCTGCGGCGAGAGCCTGGAGCAGCGTGAAGCCGGTATCACCAATGAGTGGATCGCCATGCAGATCAAGCTGGGTCTTGCAGGTGTTCCCGAGGATAAGATCCGCAAGGTAGTCATTGCCTATGAGCCCATCTGGGCTATCGGCACCGGCAGAACCGCCACCCCCGAGCAGGCAGAGGAGGTCTGTGAGAGCATCCGTACTGTGGTACGCAAGCTGTACTCCTCCAAGAACGCCCGCGCGATCTCCATTCTGTACGGTGGTTCTATGAACGAGAAGAACGCCTACGAGCTGCTGGCTCAGCCCGACATTGACGGCGGTCTGATCGGGGGCGCTTCCCTGGTCCCCGAAAAGTTCGTGCAGATCATTGAGGCCGCTAACCAGCCCACTGTGTAATCCAATTATTAACTGGGAGCAGCCTGCCTGCTCCCAGTTTGCTATTTTAATGAAAGGAGGATCTTAATGAAAACTGTCATTCTTCCTGCAAATCAAGCAGGTACGGCGGAAACAGCCGCCAATCTTATTAACGACGGACAGCTTGTAGCTTTGCCTACGGAAACGGTATACGGTTTAGGCGCAGACGGATTGAATCCGGAAGCAGTGGCAAAAATATTTGCAGCCAAGGGCCGTCCCCAGGACAACCCACTGATCCTCCACGTCACCGATATGGAGCAGGTGGATTCCCTCTGCCATGACATACCGGAAATCGCTTATATCTTGGCCGAAAAATTCTGGCCCGGTCCGCTGACCATGGTGCTGCCAGCCCGGGATATTATCCCAAGCTGCACCACCGCCGGACTACCCACCGTAGCTGTCCGCTGCCCGGACTGCGCGGTAACAAGAGAAATTATCCACCTTGCCGGCGTGCCTATCGCCGCCCCCTCGGCAAATCTATCCGGAAAGCCTTCCACCACCACCGCAGAGCATGTATATCACGACCACAAGGATAAGATCCCTCTCATCGTCGACGGCGGTCCTTGCGCCGTGGGTGTGGAATCCACCATCGTAGATCTGACCGAGGATCGTCCCCGGCTGCTCCGTCCCGGCGGTATCACCCCGGAACAGCTTTTGGATGTGCTGGGCGATCTGGTGATAGACAAAGCTGTCACCGCTCAGATCGACAAGGATGCGGTGATAAAAGCCCCCGGCATGAAATATCGCCACTATGCCCCGGACTGTCAGGTGGTCATTGTAGCCGGCAGCCGGGAAAAGGCAGCGGAATATATCCGCGCCCATTACACCCCCGGCGACCGGGTACTGTGCTTTGCCGAGGAGCTGTCTTTATATGAAGGCTGCAATCCTCTTTCCTACGGTTTGGAAAGCGATGCGGATACCTTGTCCGCCGGTCTGTTCGCCGCCCTGCGGGAACTGGATGATCCTGCTGTCCGTAAGGTCTACGCCCGCTGTCCCACAGGTGGCGGTGTTGCCTACGCCGTACAAAACCGGCTGAAAAAAGCTGCTGCATTCCAGATCATCGACCCGGAGGTGGAACTATGATCATCGGAATTACCGGCGGCACAGGCTGCGGAAAAACCACCGCCCTCTCCGCTATCCGGCAGTTAGGTGGTACTGTACTGGACTGCGACACCATTTACCACGAACTTTTGCAGACAGACAATACATTACTGGACGCCATTGAAAAGCGGTTTCCCGGCATGGTGGAAAAGGGTATCCTGCAGCGCAAGAAACTGGGAGAAATCGTTTTTGCAGACGCAAAAGCCTTGCAGGATCTGAACCGGATCACCCACAGCGCCGTGAAAGCGGAGGTTCTCCGTCGCTTGGGAAAATGCACAGGACTTGCCGCCATCGATGCTATTGCCCTGTTTGAAAGCGGCTTGAATAAGTTATGTAAACTAACCGTTGCCATTACCGCTCCCGAGGAGGATCGAGTCGCCCGACTGATGGCCCGGGAGAATATCCCGGAGGATTACGCCAGAAAGCGGATCGCTGCCCAACCCAGCCAGGAGGAATTTACTCGGCTTTGTGACTATCATTTGCACAATGACGGCACATATGAGGAATTCCTTGCCAAGTGCCTTGCATTTTTTCAGGATTTGGCTATAATAAAAGAAAAATCGTAAAGGAGAATACTCTATGACCACAGAAGAACTCCGCGAATCCCTGCTTGCCGCTCCCAAGAACGGCTACACCACATTGACCGCCCAGCAGCGGGCTGAGATGGAAGATTACTGCAAGCGGTACGCCGCTTTCATGGATGCCTGCAAGACCGAGCGGGAAGCTACCGCCTGGACAGTTGCCACTGCCGAAGCCAACGGCTTCAAGGCATTTGTCCCCGGCATGGACTTGAAGCCCGGTGATAAGGTCTACAAGAACAACCGGGACAAGAGCATCCTGCTGGCTGTTATCGGCAGCGAGTCCCTGAACGAAGGCGCCAATATCTGCGCCGCCCATGTGGATTCCCCCCGAATGGACTTAAAGCCCAATCCCCTGTATGAGGACACAGAGATCGCCTACTTCAAGACCCATTACTACGGCGGCATCAAGAAGTATCAGTGGACCACCGTTCCCCTTGCCCTCCACGGTGTTGTGTACCGTAAGGACGGCGCTGTGGTCACTGTGACCATCGGCGAGGATGACAATGATCCCGTGCTGATGGTCTCCGACCTACTGGTCCACCTTGCCGCGGACCAGATGAAGAAGACTCTGGCAGAGGGCATCGTAGGCGAGCAGCTGAATGTAATTCTGGGCACTGAGCCTCTGGCGGGCGAAGGCGCGGATCTGGTGAAGCTGCATGTGATGAAGCTGCTAAACGAAAAATATGGCATTATCGAAGAGGATTTTCACTCTGCGGAGCTGACTGTCGTCCCTGCCGGCAAGTGCCGTGAGGTAGGTCTGGACCGCAGTCTGCTGGCTGCCTACGGTCATGACGACCGGGTGTGCGCTTTTGCAGAGATCGAGCCGTTGCTTGCTATGGGCACACCCAAGCATACCGCCGTCTGTATCCTTGCCGATAAGGAAGAGATCGGTTCTGTGGGTATCTCCGGCATGCAGAGCAAGGCATTCGATACCTTTATGCAGGATCTGTGCGACACTCAGGGTGCAAGCCTGAACCGCTGCCTGGAGAACTCCTTCTGTCTGAGCGCTGACGTTTCAAACGCCTTTGACCCCAACTTTGCCGAGACCTGTGACAAGCGGAACAACAGCCAGCTGAATCGGGGCGTTGCCATCTGCAAGTACACCGGCTCTCGCGGCAAGGGCGGCGCCAGTGACGCTTCCGCCGAAGCAATGGGTCATGTCCGCACCACACTGGACAACGCCGGTGTTCTGTGGCAGATCGCCACACTGGGCAAGGTGGACCAGGGCGGCGGTGGTACGGTTGCCGCTTACATGGCAAACCGGAACATCGTCACTGTGGACGCAGGCGTTCCCGTTTTGAATATGCACGCGCCCATGGAGCTGGTCAGCAAGCTGGACTGCTACATGACCATGCTCGCCTGCAAGGCGATCTATCTGGCATAACGAACACCCCGGAAGGACATATCCTTCCGGGGTGTTTCTTACATAAGGTTTATTTTCTTGCGGTACTGACCGGGTGTACTTCCTGTCTGATTTCGGAACAATGTTTTAAAATGAGATGCGGAGTTGAAGCCGCAGGCCGCAGCGATCTCCTCGATCTTCAGCTGAGAATCTGTCAGCAGATGCTTTGCCTGATTCAGCCGCATGGCGGTAAGCCATTTGTGAGGCGTCTGACCTGTATCCCGTTCAAAAAGCCGCAGAAGGTGCAGGCAGGAATAACCTGTGATCTCTCCCAAGGCATCCAGTGTCACGTTCTCCTTAAAATGAGCCTGCATATATTCCATGCAGATCCGGACAGGCTCACAGTATTTTTTCCGGGAGTGGGTTAACGCGAACATCTCCGCAAGAATCTGCATCAGAACCGCATTCTGCTGTAGCTTGGCATGGACCTGTCCAGACTGAAAACTGTGGAGCAATTCTTCAAACAGAGGCTGCAGCGCTCCGTCCGTGGAAATGTGCTCCGGCAAGCCGTCCAGTATCTGGTTGGAATACAGCACATTCTCCTGTCCAAAATCAAAATATACGGACATGCACTTATAGCCGGGCAAACTGTTCACCTTTGTTCCGGGCCGGACAAACCGGATATCTCCTGTGCGGATATCATACTTACTGCTGCCGATAGTAAGGCTGCCACCGTTCCCCCGGGTATAGAAGCTAAGCTCATAATGCCGCGATGTCCGGGGTTTTTTATTGGGCGAAATACTATTTTCTGCATCAAAGTTTCGCGCCAGAAGGACCCGGGGTATCATTTCCCCAATGGGCAACTCGATCGTGGTCATATTCTTCTCCTCTAAAAAATGTAAAAAAATCGAACTTAAATGTAAGAATACCGAATTTACTCCACCTGCATTATGTCATATAATAATGATAATGTCAATATTGGAGGCATTATCATGAACCCGGATTATCTTTTGACCAGTCCCCTTGCCCGGCAGCTATATCACGACTGTGCCGCAGTACTTCCCATTATAGATTATCACAACCATCTGGATACCCGGGGAGTTTTTGAAAACCGTCGGTATGAAAACATTGCCCAGCTCTGGGTCATCACCGACCCTTATAAGCATCGCGCTATGCGGATCCTGGGTGTTTCTGAGGATCGGATCACCGGTTGCTGCTCCGATTACGAAAAATTTGAGGCTTGGTATGAATCCCTGCCCCGTCTGATCGGCAATCCGTTATTTGATTGGTCTCAGATGGAGCTGTCTTCCGTCTTTGATTTTGAGCTGCTGCCTTTTAAGCCTTGCCGAGAGGTTTGGAATGCACTAAATCAGAAGTTGAGCAGTATGACCACTGCGGATATTTTAGCGAAGTTTAACATCGAATACAGCGCTCCTTGCGCCAGCCTCACTGACGATCTTTCCGTGTTTGATGGCGATCGGCTGTGCCCCTCCCTCCGGGGTGACGATCTGCTGCTTCCCAGCCATGATACGCTGCAACGTTTGGGGAATCCAAAAAGCCTCTCCGGATATCTGACGGCTGTTGCTGAGCGGCTGGACCAGTTTCAAAAGAAAGGTTGCCGGTTTGCCGATCATGCGCTGGACAACGGATTTACATATCTCCCCGACGACGGGAACAACGAAAGCCGGTTTGCCGATCTGATCATGGGAAGTCACCTGAATGCAGAGGACACCGAGGCTCTTCGATCCTTTATTCTGTCTCGGTTGCTCAGCGCCTACGCCCGGATAGGCTTTACCGTCCAGCTGCACATTGGCGCTCAGCGAACCACAAGTTCACGACTCAAAGCCCTTGCCGGACCTGCCGGCGGTTACGCAGCTATCGGAGAATGCGCCGATGTAAAGTCTCTGACAGATCTCCTGGACGACGTGGAACAGCTGCCTAATGGCCTGCCCAATATTCTGCTCTTTACCTTGAACCCGGCGGACAACGCCGTTATGGCTACACTATGTGGCTCTTATAGCGCCAACGGTCGGGAAGCTCTTATCAGTCAAGGTCCTGCTTGGTGGTGGTGTGACCACTATCAAGGTATGAAGGACATGCTGGACACCTTTGCCTGTCACAGTGTTTTGTCCACTTTTATCGGTATGACTACGGACTCCCGGAGCATTCTCTCCTTTGTCCGCCACGATTATTTCCGTCGGGTCTTGTGTCAATGGATGGCGGATATGGTGTCTACCCATCGGTTACCGGATGACTTCACCCTGCTGGCAGATACTGTAAGAAGAATGTGCTATGACAATGCTAAAAAGAGAATTGGAGGTTAGATCATGCATTTTAATGACAGAGATGAAATTTTAGAATTGACCCCTCTATGGAAGGGTGAACGATTCCCTGACGGCAGACCTAAGGTTCCGGACAAGCATCTGGATGCCCTTCAGAAAATGACTTTGGAGGAAGTCTGGAAGCCTATCTATGTTTTGGGCTACGAAAACCAGTTTGTCGGCGGCGGTGAGAATCCTCTGAAAGCTCTCCACGATGATGGCAGAAAACTGATCGGTCGAGCCGTTACTTGCTCCTACTGTCCCACCCGTCCCGATTTACACGAGGTAATGTTTGCCCGGGGCGCAGCCGAGGGTCGCAGCGGCAATTATAACCAGTGGGTCATCGATACACTGGTAGAGCGGGATGTTGTAGTTGTTGACATGTATGACAAGATCTACAAGGGCACCTTCCTCGGCGGCAATCTGACCACTGCTATCCGCACCCGCACCAAAACCGGTGGCGGTGTTGTCTGGGGCGGTATCCGGGATGTGGAACAGATGAAGCAAGTCCCCGATGTTCAGGTCTACTACCGGGGCATTGACCCCACCCCCATTCGTGAATTTGTAATGAAGAGCTTCAACTCTGTATGCAACTTCGGCGGCGCGGTATGTCTGCCCGGCGACGTTGTTTTCGGCGCAGGCGGCGGCGTGCTGTTTATTCCCAGCCATCTGGTAGCAGATGTGGTGGAGGGTGCAGCTAAGACTCACGTTAAGGACGATTTCGGTTTTGAGATGATCTCTCAGAACAAATTCACTACCGCCCAGATCGACCGGAATACATGGACTGTTGAAATGCTGGACATGCTCATGGAGTGGATCAAGACTGACCCCCGGGGCGAACAGTACCGGGATCTGGACTGGTCCAAGGAATATGACGCCGCCATCAACGGCGATCCCAACGATACACAAACTGCGCTGTAATGGAGAATAAAGCTATGGATACATATTTTAACGATAAAGTAGCGGTTGTCACCGGTGCCGGCGGCACTATCTGTTCCGCTGTTGCCATCGACCTTGCCAGCCGTGGCGTGAAAGTTGCCCTTGTGGGCAGAACCGCAGCAAAACTGGAAAAAACCGCTGATGCCATCCGGTCTGCCGGCGGCACCTGCATGATCTACGCCTGTGATGTCACTGACGAAGCTGCTGTCACCGCTATGGCTGACGCGGTCTACGCCCAGTACGGTCACTGTGATTATCTTGTCAACGGCGCAGGCGGCAACAACACCGCCGCAATGCCCAACATTATCCAGTATGACCCCCGGGAGCTGGACGAGAATAAACCCGAGGATCTGAAAGGCTTCTACAATGTCGACATGGATGCCTTTGAGAGCGTTATCCGGATCAACACTATGGGTACTGTCATTCCCATTCGAGTGTTTGCTCACCGGATGGCCAAGGACGGCGGCGGCAGCATCATCAACTTTGCCTCTATGAACAGCTACTGCCCCCTGACCCGTTGCTTTGCCTATGCTATGAGTAAGGCTGCAGTTGTCAATCTGACCCAGTCCTTCGCTGCTTACTTTGCCACCGGCAATGTGCGTATCAACGCCATCGCTCCCGGCTTTATCGTCAATGAACGGAGCAAGACCTACCTGGGAACTGTAGAAGACGGTCTTACCAAGCGTGGACAAAGTGTGATCGACCACACTCCCTCCCGGAAGTTCGGTCAGGCCGGCGATATCTGCGGCAGTGTCCGGTATCTTCTGGATGAGCGGGCATCTGCCTTTGTTACCGGCATCACCGTTCCTGTGGACGGCGGCTTCCTTACCCTGAGCGGTATCTAAGGAGAAGGCTATGCTACTTACCGATTATTTCCGTTATCCCAAGGATTCCACTTGGGACATTGCCAAGCAGAGCGGCGTGGAGCATGGCGTCATTCGCCTGCCGGAGACCGGCGACTTTGATCTGACAGACAAGTCTCACTGGCAGACGGTTTACGACGGATTCAAGAACTACGGCATTACTCCGGTGATCGTTGAGCCTATGCCCAACGAGGTCCATGACCACATTAAAGCAGGCGACGCCCTCCGGGACGCGTCCATTGAAAAGGTGCTGAAAATGCTCCCCATTATGGACGAATTGGACATTCGCTGCATCTGCTTTAACTGGATGGCCCACATCGGCTGGCTGCGCACTGCCAACAACATCGTTGAGCGAGGCGGCGCAAAGGTTACAGGCTTTAATATCGCTGATTTCAAGTGTCCTGATGTGGCCATTACCAAGCAGGAACTGTGGGATAACTACACCTACTTCTTGAAGGCTGTTATTCCCACTGCGGAAAAGCACGGCATCCGTCTGGCGCTCCATCCGGACGATCCTCCCCGGGATCTGGGAACTGTGGAACGGATCATGACCAGCGCTGATAACATCGACAAAGCCGTCAACGGCATTGTAAAAAGCGACAGTCTTGGCATTACCATGTGCCAGGCCACCTATCACATTATGGGAGAGGACCTTTACAAGGTCATTCCCCGGTTCAAGGATAAGATATTCTTCGTCCATTTCCGCAACACCACCGGCAATCTGGACTGCTATCGGGAAACTTACCATGACAACGGTGAGATCGACATGGCTAAGATCATGAAACTTTATCATGAATGCGGCATCGATGTGCCGGTTCGGGTAGATCATGTGCCTACCATGGTAGGCGAGGATCTGGTCCATCAGGGTTATGATGCCATCGGCAGATTCTTCGCTATCGGTTATCTTAAAGGAATTTTGGACAGTTTGCGTTAAACGAGGTGCTGATATGATTAAAATTTATACTGATAAAGTAGAGAAGAAACTGGTAAATTTCTGGAACAACATGGTGTTCCATCCCACCAACGCCATTGAGGACGACTGGGGCAAACAGCAGTTAGATAAGCTGTCCGAGGACAAGGCTGTCCAGATCGTTCGGATCTACTCTATGTTTGAAGAATGCGTAACCTTGGGAGAAGACGGTCAAATGCAGTACGATTTCTCTATGAATGACTACCGTATCGACTATCTGCTGAGCAAGGGATTCACTCCTTACATCGCATACGCCTTCTTCCCCGGCTTCCTCTCTGCTGAGCAGGACGAATCTCTTATCAGTCGTAGATATAAGGGAAATCTTGTTTATCGCAGCTATGTAAATGATTACAGCAAGTGGGAAGAGATCTGCCGCGTTTACACCAAACATCTGGTGGATCGCTACGGTGAGGATACCGTCTCTCAGTGGTATATTCACTGCTATAACGAGCCGGATTCCAGCCATTTCTTCTACCGCAACGCACCTACTCACGAGGACCGGGCTGAAGCATACTGTAAGCTGTATGAAGCCTTCGCCAAAGGTGTTTGCGCCGCCAGCACCAAGCTGAAGTTCGGCGGTGTTGCGCTGTCTGAATTCCCCACACACCTGCAGTTTTTAGAGTACTTCCTCAACTATGTAAAGAAGCACAATTTACGGCTGGACTTCCTTAGCTATCACGCCTACGGAACCGGACCCCGGGGTATGCGCGAAGGCTTCAAGCCTCTGAATGTGAATGGTGCTTTGAATAACACCATGAACATCAAGCGGATCGCCAAGGCTTGCGGATTTGAAAATATCCCCATGATCTGTGATGAATGGGGTGCCAGCACCGAAGGTTATTTGGGCACAGATGATGTTGCCGGATTTATTTTCCGTGAAAACGAAATATACTCCGCCTACTTTGTGAAAATGCTGACACATTATGACGAGATCGGTCATACCGATCCCCAGCTCATTTGCATGTCCGGCGCTCACAATCTGAAAGTAGATTTTGGTGGCCACCGGAATTTCTTCTCTAAGAACTTCTACCCCAAGCCTATCTACAACGCTTTTGTTCTGGCGGCAAAGCTTGGTACTGAAAAGCTTTACCACTATGCAGACATAATTCACTTTGATTTTTCTGTCATGCCTACCAAGCATGCAGACGGCCATATTTCCGTTCTGCTTTGCTATGCTGATGATGCCTTCACACGGCAGCTGAAGCCTGCTACTGTTGATATCGAGTTTTCCGGTCTCACCGGCGACTACAAGGTTACCGGCTGGCGAATCGATGCAGACCATGCAAATGCCATCCGCAAATTCAAGGAGCTGGGCGAGCCTGCCGATCCTACTGAGGAGCAGAAGGCTGCCATCCGGGAGTTCGGCGCGCTGAAGCCGGAAGATATGGGCACCGTAACTGCCGAAAACCCTGTCCTGACTGTAAAAATGGAAAACAACGCCACCTTGCTGCTGGAGCTGTATCCCATCAACTGATCTTTTTAAGAGGACGAATCGCAAGATTCGTCCTCTCCTTTTTTCCGGCTGACAATGGTGTAAAATATGTTTACTTTTTCCCTGAATAATGCTACAATATAAGACCGAGGAGGTGAGA
>JAZNZT010000064.1:0-3153 GCA_045595075.1 Faecousia sp. | reverse complement strand
GATATCTTCGTCAAAGGAAAAGCTTTGTGTGTATGCATTACCTGCATCGGCATTCTGAACCACAAAGATTGGTGTTCCGTTCCACACCCGATAGCTGCAGTAAAGATTATGTTCGGTGCTACCAATGGAAACAGGCTGGGCCTTCAGAATATCCGCAAAGGTACAATTGGAGTGCAGATAATCATAGCAATAGGGCTCACCCTCCAGATAGTTGGGAGTATCGCCTAACACCAGTACCTTACCGCCATTTTCCACATACTGACGAAGCAGCTTTTCTGTGGAAATATCCATAGTCAGAACATGGGGCAAAATCAGGTAATCATAACTGCATTTACCGCAACCTATTTGATTCCCTTGCACAAAACCGTGTTTTTCTAACAGGGTTTCATCCAGGAAATGATAGTTAATGCAGTTTTTCGAGAGCAGCCGACAATCCTCCCAAAGCTGCACATCCTGCTGCCCGATACCGAACCCAACTGCTTCCCGCTTATAATCAAAGTATCCGCTGCGGATTGGGTGCAGCATTGCTACATTGACGATCTCCGTACTATTTGCGATCAGCTTGCCCAAACGGGACACATACAGATTAAATTCGCCGAAAGCATCCTTAACCCACGGGTTTTTCGGAGAATAGTGGGCAGGATGATCTCGCTTGCGGTTTCCGTTTTCTGCATAAGGGATCAAGTGCTGACACAGAAGGTTAACACCGTTTACATACTGAAAACCTACAATCCGCCGCAGGTCCTTGGGTGTTACCTCCAAACCGCAGCAGCCAAAAGACTCTGTAATGATCTGTTTTTTTCCTAACTGGCAAGCCGCACTGCTGACCTGCCGGGTAGACAGTTCGCTGTCTGTACCCTTTGCAAGCCAATCAATTCCTGGAATATGCTCATACTCATAAAAAGGCATCACACCGGCGCAGCACATCAGCTGATGGCCCATAGAAATTTCTTCAACATAATGGCCCGTAAGCTGAATGTTGTTATCACTGCACCAATCATATACCCGCTTTGCAAAATTATCCAGCATAAGCCGCTGCATTGCCTTCCAGTATTTGTAGCGGAAAGCACGGTACCCATTTGCCTCTACAAACAAAAGACCAATATCGTCCAGGATATCCTGACCGTACTGGGTACGGAAATAATCCGCCACCATTGTGGTATAAGGTGTGTGCCACCGCTGATACTGGGGTTCATCGGTAAAAAATCCCACAATCTTTTCGGAAAACGATTCTCCAAAACGAGCTTTATATTGTTCGTGCGTTAGTGCTAAAAATTTGTCTGTAACCGCAGGATTCAAAATATCGGCGGTAGACACAGCAGAATGTATCGTCACATTCAAATGGGTCTTCCCGTGGGCAGCAGACTTTGTGCGGATCAGGCAACCGTTATCTAAGTAGTAATTGACAGTAGCAGTTGGATCAAATTCCCCCACCGAATGGGTCAAATACCGATCCCGATCCTCTGCGTTTTCCAGCAGCTTGCCACCGGCAAAGCCGCTGGGCCAGCCGTTTTCATCATAGAGCCAGGCCTGCATATCTCCTGCTTCTTCCGCACAAGCTTCTATGCACTGCATCCATTCATCTGAAAGGTACTCGGTCTTTAGACCGCTGCGGGCGTGCATAAAGAAACCGCCGTTGTGTGTTTGCCGCATCCAACGGATCTGCTGAATCAGTTCGTCTTTTTTCAACTCCCCGTTCCACGACCAAAAAGGAATCGGTTTATATTGCATCTCCACGGTTTCCAACCGTCTTATTACTTCATTTACATTTTGCATTGTACGTTACTCCTTCTTTAACCTGCGTTATTCGAATCTCGTTACCGCAAGGTTTAAAAGCTGCTTATACCCAAAGCGCCATTTCCTGCAGGAAATTATCCCGGTAGGTATAGGTTTTTGCTTGATATGCTCCGAATGTAAGTTGATGATTTATGCCGTTAAAACTCAGCTCTGTGGATACACGGTTTGGCGTATTATTCACCAACCGCAGAATATAGCCGTCCTCAGTCTGATAAAAAGCAGAAAGACTGATTGCCGGATTTTCCAAATTCAATACAGGCTTTGCCAGATTGCCGCTACCGTGAGGGAAGAAGTTTAGGCTATACGGAGCATTCACAAACGCCTGGGCATTGTTTTCCAGCATTTGTGCCCTGTCATAGGAAAGACGGAACGAAAAGCTGTGTCGTCCCTGCTCAATCGTGGGCGTAAACCGGTTGGGGTCTATTAGATTAAGGTCTCCAATGGGGTGGGCACAATAAGCAGCACCACGCAGCAGGGTTGTATACAGATCATTCCCTTCGGCGCAAAAACCGTAGGTGCAGTTATTGTAAAGCGCCAGCACATTTTCTCCGTCCTGCATACCCACAAACCGATGGGCATTGATCTCCCTGCCGTCTTTTGTAAATTCATCCGTTCCAAAGGGAATCTGACCGATAAACTGCCCGTTCAAAGCAGTAGGAATCTTTAATTTCAGAGCCTTTTGCTGTTCGTTCCAGAACACATCGACTTTGATATCGGTATAGGGCAGTTCCTTGTACATCTTATAAGAAATTCGCACAAAGCTGGAGCCGTGCCAGAAGAAACTCTCCACCTCTGTAAGAATCTCGCCATCTTCGATGACATTGACATTAGTCAGCTTTTCAAAAGGACCGGTACTGCCATCGCACAAAACGAAATCCACGGGATTTTCTCCGATGCGCTCCATATCCCATCCCCAAGGATCGGCATTGTCCTCATACATCACCGGCTGGAATGCACCGCCGGACAGCATTTCCTTACCGTTTACAAGATAGCTTTCCATCAGACCGGTCTTCCGGTTGATGCGGATAGTTTTGATGCTGTCGGAGAAAACGATCTCATCCCCGGTGGTAGGCGTCAAGAATTGCTTGGGTTCAATTTCCACTTTGAAATTCACTCTTGCTTCCGCCATAGCAGGAAGTTCGCAGCGGTATGCAATCCGCTTTCTACGGTCATATGGGATGTTGGAAAGTTCCTTAATGCACTGGGAGGGGATCTTTTTGCCGTTTTGATAAACCGATACCGTATACTGCTCCGTGTCAGAAACAATTGCATTGGGGATTAAAAATTCGGTTTCACAAACAGTTTCCCTTGCATAGGGTTGAGAATTAAAAATAAATACAGGAAATTCGCCAATTT
>JAZNZT010000063.1:0-23512 GCA_045595075.1 Faecousia sp. | reverse complement strand
CTTCTACAGAGCCCAGCTCCACCCCTTTCGAAGAGGAGGTTCCTGTTTCTCCAGTCCCCATGGTATCTGTATCTCTTCCCATTACTACACTCCCCGGGAAAGCAGATAACGGTACTGTTATTTTTAATTATACTTATCAGGAAATCTCTTTAACTCTTAATGATCCTGAAGTTGCAAATAGTATCATTCTAGACTTTATGAATCGGATTGACAGCACACGCGCCACAGCTGATAATATTTATGCAATCGCTAAAAACGAATATCAAGAATCCAGCGACTGGAATCCGTATCTGTGCTTGATCGCCTACGATCCTTTACGTTTGGATCAGACCATATTCAGCATCTTCGGGCGTTTTGCTACATATCAAGGAGGTGTGCATCCGGCGACAGAATATCGGTCAGTTAACTATGATCTTATAACCGGAAACACTTTATCCCTATCTGATATTTTAACCGAAACAGCAACTGCTGACAACCTGTACGATCTCGTTGTAAATGCTTTGTCTTCGAATACGGAAAACTATTATTTATTTGCTGACTATAAGGATCTTTTAAAACCTTATTTTGACGCTAATATATTTAGAAGCGAGGATTGGTATTTTTCTTCTAACGGACTGTGCTTCTTCTTTCAGCCTTATGAAATAGCCCCCTATGCATCCGGCGTGATCGTCGCGGAAATCCCCTATGAAAATCTTTGGGATATCCTAAAAGCAGATTATTTTCCTGCCGAGACGGATATCTCTTCCGGAAAGATCTATGGAAAGCTTTTCTCGGATGCCAGACCCGACGAATTTACGAATTATCCGGAATTGATCATTGACGATCAAGCAGATAACGCTCTGCTCTACACAGACGGATCTGTAAAAAATGTTCGCATTGAAATGGGCGAATGGTCTGCAAGCGGCACCCATTTTACACCGAAACACACCGTATTTGCCTCGTCCGGATTATCGACTGGAGAAGCCATTTTGATTGAAGCAGCATTACAGAGCAAGCTGCCAACCTTACGCCTATATTATGAAACAAACGGCAAAACGGAAACCTTATTCATTGCAAAAGACGATTCCGGTAAAATTATTTTAATTCACTAATGATAAATGCGGAGCATACTAAATCGTATGCTCCGCATTACTATTATTCTCCCATCACTTCAGCGCGGTATCTTGCAATACCTTTTTCCAGAAGTTCCATCGCTCGCTCCAGTTCCTCCTGTTTACGGACATAAGCAATTCTCACTTCATTAATACCCTTACCCGGGGTTTCGTAAAACGGCGCTCCGGGAGCAAACATAACCGTATCATTATTATCTTCGAAAATTTCCAAAAGCCAACGCTGGAATTTATCCGCATCGTCAACAGGAAGTCTTGCCATAATATAGAAAGCCCCCATTGGCTCTTCCACAAGAACTCCGGGAATCTTTCGCAAATGCTGAACAACCGTATCGCGGCGCTTGCGGTATTCTGCCTTTGACTCTTCAAAAAATTGGGGCTCTACGGAGTAAAGCGCTGCAGCACCGATCTGATCAATGGTAGCAACAGAAAGACGGGACTGGCAGAACTTTAATAACGCCTGTTGCAGCTCCTTGTTTTTAGTCAAAACACAGCCAACTCGCGCGCCACACGCTGAAAAGCGTTTGGATACAGAATCGATGATAACCAAATTATCTTGGATATCGCTAAATCTCGCCATTGTAGGAATTCCAAATTTGTCGTCATAGCAGAATTCCCGGTACACTTCATCGCAGATCAAGTAAAGATCATATTTTTTAGCGATATCGGCGATCATCCTCATTTCGCTCTCATTCAAAACCACTCCGGTAGGGTTGCCGGGGTTAGTGATCAAAATAGCCCGGGTATTTTTTGTAATCAGACTTTCGATCCGCTTCCGGTCTGCATAACGGTATCCCTCCTCCGGAGATGTGGGCAGCGCACGAATGACGCCACCAGCAGCATGTACAAAGGTCGTATAGTTAGGATAATACGGTTCCGGAATAATTACCTCAGTATAAGGATCAAGGATGCTCAAGCAGGTAAAAA
Organism: Faecousia sp.; assembly: GCA_045595075.1. GTDB lineage: Bacteria > Bacillota > Clostridia > Oscillospirales > Oscillospiraceae > Faecousia. The sequence continues at coordinate 21,476 of JAZNZT010000063.1, read as the reverse complement.
GAAGCGCTTCACTTCCTCCGGTAGTAATAAAAATATCGTCTGAATCAAAGGCTACATTCAATCCCTTGTAGTAATTTCGAATCGCATCAATCAGCACTGGCATACCCGGAGAAGCGGCGTACTCCAAAGTCTTGTTGTCGAAATTACGAACTGCATCAAAAAAAGACTGCGGTGTAACCAAATCAGGCTGACCGATATTCAGATGATATATCTTTTTTCCTTCTCTTTCCGCCCGAACCGCAAGGGGATGAAACTTCCGCATAGGTGAGGGTTCGCAGCGATTTGCGTTGATTGATATTTTCATATGTACCTCCATAGGCAGGGGTTCTGCCACTATATGTTTTATAATCTTTTACTAATCCAATGAGCTCAGGACTGAGAAATGCAAGAACAATCAAGTTGGGAATCGCCATAAGTCCGTTAACGGTTTCAGCAAGCATCCATACTGTTTTTGTTTCTAAAACAGCTCCGATGATAACCGTAACAGCCTGCAGAGAAACAAAAAATTTCCACGACTTTTCCCCGAATAAAAATTGCGCGCATCTTGCCCCGTAAAGCCCCCAACCAAGAATCGTCGCAAGGGCAAAACAGCAAAGGGAAATTGTGATTGGAATATGGATCCAACTTCCGTATATATCTGCAAACGCCTCTGTTGTCAGCATAATACCAACGTCAGTCCCGTAAGGAATCGGAATGCCACTGCACAGAATCACAAGAGCTGTCATGGTGCAAATAATAACGGTATCTATAAACACCTCCATGATCCCCATAAGCCCTTGTTCCACAGGATGTTCAACCAGCGCTGAACCATGGGCGATCGATGCCGTCCCCATGCCTGCCTCATTGGTAAAAACCCCGCGGGATGCACCGACACGAAGCGCTTGCAGTAAAGAACCGATCACGCCGCCCGTGACTGCCTGAGGAGAAAATGCCCCTTTAAGAATCATGGAAAAAGCACATGGCACAGCTGATGCCCGCGTTATTAATACAACCGCTCCCAAGAGAAGGTAAAAAACAGATGCAAACGGGACTATACTCTCTGCGATTTTTCCGATTCTGGAAGCGCCACCTAGCAAAATCAAAAGAATGAGGATTCCAAAAAATATCCCTACCAATAAATTCAAAAGGAAGGATACTTGTCCATCTAACGAAAGGACTATGCTGTTAATCCCTCCAATTACCGCATTGATTTGCGTTGCATTACCAACACCGAACGCTGCTACTACTCCAAAAAAGCAATAGATCACAGCAAGCCATGACCATTTCTTTCCCATACCATTGCGGATCATATACATGGGGCCGCCAACCAATTCTCCGTCGGCATTTCGTTCGCGATACCGAATAGCCAGCGTTGCTTCTGCAAATTTGGTAACCATGCCCAAAAAAGCGCAAATCCACATCCAAAAAACCGCACCCGGTCCCCCGATAGCAATGGCGCCGGCCACTCCGGCCAGATTCCCGGTTCCTACCGTTGCCGCAAGCGCCGTGCATAGGGCTTGGTACGGAGAGACACCGTTACAGCCGGATCCTTGACTTGTAAAACGACACAAAAACAACTTGCAAGCTTTAGGAAATAAACGAAATTGAACAAATCCGGTACGTATACTTAGGTATAAACCAACGCCCAAAATCAATAAGAGCGCAGGAACACCCCACACAAAACGATTCACCTGCTCTAAAATTTGGATCATTTTATCCTCCTAGGATACCATTAATTTGTTGATTTTGCAAGAGTTTTCTAATCTTTTTGCAAATGACCAAAGAAATAGCAGTCTCCAATTCTGGAGACTGCTTTTGTATTATTCCCATTTCGACCATTCATCCGGACAATATCCCAATGTTACCTGTTTTCCGTTCCGGACAATAGGCGTCCGCATTAGTTCCGGATGGTCATAAACCTTATCCTCCTTCGCTCGGACATCATCCATATATTTCATAAGTGTAACATCCGGACTTGAAGAATCCCAGTTAATTAATTTATCCACACCGCCGACACCACGTAATACTGAGTCGAACTCTCTGCTTGATAACCCAAATCGTGGCAGATCAATATATTGATATTTAATGCGGCGTTCTTTGAAATAACGTTCTGCTTTTTTTGTGTCAAAGCATTTTCCCTTACCAAAAATCTGAATATTCAATAAATCACCTCCATCAAGCACAGCCCGCAAGCTGGGATCAACGCACCGGCAGATGCCCGAGCTGAACCAAACAGATCCGGGATGCCTTCAATCTGCCGTTCTCCCCTCCCAACCTCCAGAAGCGTACCGACCATAATACGAACCATATTATGCAAAAAACCGTTTCCAGAAACAGTAAAAATGATCTGCTCGTCCTCTCTGACGATATCAAAACTTTGAATTGTACGAATCGTACTCTTTTTCATTTTCTTGTTCGCACAAAAGGCGGAAAAATCATGGGTTCCAATAAAGCATTTTGCTGCCGCCTGCATCGCATTTAAGTCCAGCGGTCTAGAATCAATATAAACATATTTCCTGTCAAACACACATGGCATATCGCTGTTCCACAGACGGTATCGGTATGTTTTCATTTTGGCGTTCAATCTTGCATGGAAGCGTTCAGAAACATTCCTGCATGAGTATATGCCGATATCTTCCGGCAGATACCTGCGAAGCTGGGACAAAATCTCATCGCAGCTTAGCTGACTCCTGCAATGAAAGTTGGCCACTTGACGTAACGCATGAGTTCCCGCATCTGTTCTTCCACTTCCGGAAATCTGAATCTCTTCCCCTAGAATACGGGATAATGTCTGCTCCAATTTCGCCTGAATAGTATTATCTATTCCAGGCAATCGCTGCCAGCCCTTATAGCGAGTACCGTCATAACAGATATCAAGCCGCAGATTCCGCATAGCATTTCAATTCCTCTCTGACTTCCCGTTCACAATCCGCAGAAAACAGGAAAATCCCATTGTAATCATATACCTGAATATGTCCGCATACATAACGCAAAGAATACATAATATCATCCATCCTTTCAGTTTGTGATATTATGATACATCCTTTACTGTCCAATATTACGGACACTAAATCAATTGATCACTTCGTATCCCGCATCAGAAATCGCTTTCCTCAATTCCTGCAAGGAGGCAGTACCTGTTACAGTAACTGTTTTCTCCTTCAGGTCTACAACAGCATCAGCAGTACCGGAGACAGCCTTGCAAACAGCTTCTACCCGAGCCTTACAATGTGTACACATCATACCTTCAACCTTAATAATTATTTCCATATTTACCTTCTCCTTTTTCATTTTGTTTTCCAATTTCGTGTATTTACCTGTTTTAAACAAACGTAGCCGCAAAGCATTTGTAACAACGAATACCGAGCTCATACTCATTGCCGCCGCTCCAAGCATGGGACTGAGACGGATCTGAAATGCCGGGTATAATACACCCGCAGCAACAGGGATACCTAGGCAATTATAGAAAAATGCCCAGAAAAGATTTTGCCGGATATTTCGGATCGTTGCTTTACTAAGCGCAACCGCATCATAGATTCCCATCAGGCTTTCGTTCATCAGAACAACATCGGCGGAATCAATTGCGATATCTGTCCCGGCGCCAAGCGCCATACCCACATCTGCAGTAACAAGCGCAGGTGCGTCATTAATGCCGTCACCAACCATCAATACGTTTCTGCCAGCTGTGCGGAGTTTCTCAATAACTCCGGCCTTATCAGCCGGAAGAACATCCGAAATCACATTTTCGATCCCCGCGTCTGCCGCGATTGCCTTGGCAGTAATTGCGTTATCACCCGTGAGCATAATCACATCCAGATGAAGACTTTGTATTTTTTCTATAGCTTGCCTGGAGTCCTTTTTCAAAACATCCGCTGCTGCAATTAAGCCCAAATACGTTTTATCTTCGGATGCAAAGTACATGGGCGTTTTTCCTTGTAGAGCAAGCTCAGGATGATCCGGCACCGATACACCGAGCTCATCCATAAGTCTGCGATTTCCTCCATAAATTCTCTTTTTATCAACAACAGCCGATACACCGCGTCCAGGCAAGGTCTCAAAGCCCTCAGCAGTCGTATAGCCGATTTTTTCCGCTTTCTCCACTATTGCCTTGGCAAACGGATGTTCCGACTGCGCTTCCACAGACGCCGCGAGAGACAGTAATCTTTCTTCGCTGATATTGACGGGTATAATATCTGTAACAGACGGTTTACCTGCGGTAATCGTCCCCGTCTTATCCAAAACTACCGTGTCTACCCGGTGCAGGTTTTCAAGCGCTTCCGCGTTTTTGAACAAGATACCCAATCTAGCCCCCTTGCCTGTTGCTACCATGATCGCAACGGGGGTTGCAAGCCCAAGTGCACATGGACACGATATCACAAGTACCGCGATTCCTGTTGTCATAGAAAACTCAAAGGTTTGTCCTGCAAGCATCCAAACACCAAATGCAACCAGAGCGATTATCATTACCACAGGGACAAAAAATCCTGCGATCTTATCTGCCAATCTGGCAATCGGCGCTTTTGACCCGCCTGCATCCTCCACCAATCGGATCACTTGAGCAAGAGTTGTGTCTTCCCCAACTTTATCCGCTCGTATCTCTATATACCCCTCTGTATTGATAGTGGCAGCAGCAACCGTATCCCCGATGACCTTTTCTACCGGAACACTCTCGCCAGTCAATGCACTTTGATCAACCGCGGCTCTTCCGGATAGTATCGTGCCGTCAACAGGAATACTTCCACCGGATCGGATAATCACCACATCTCCGACGACAACCTGTTCAACGGGAATCACAATTTCCTCTTCGTCTCTTCGGACTGTTGCGGATTTAGGTCTGAGGTCCATAAGCTCAGCAATTGCATCGCCCGTCTTCCCTTTTGCTCTCGTTTCCAGATATTTACCAAGGGTAATCAGTGTCAATATCATTGCTGCGGATTCAAAATATAGATTCTCTCCATACAGCTTGACAACATTCCATTCATTGTTTCCGGAGGCATATGCGATACGAAACATAGCAAAAACACCGTATATTAGAGAAGCGGCAGACCCAACAGCAATCAGCGAGTCCATATTCGGAGCGCGATTCCATAACGCTTTCAAGCCTCTGCTGTAATAAATCCGATTCAAATATACCACAGGAAGCGTTAAAAAGAACTGAACCAACACGGCGACCATTGTATTTTCCAGTCCATGATACCATGCCGGAACAGGTAATCCAATCATATGGCCCATGGTGAAATACATGAGAATAATCAGAAAGATACCAGAACAAACTACTCTGACCTTCATTTCCTCTATAGGATCCGCTTCCTTTTTGCGTGCTTTCTCTTTCCTGTTTTCTCCGGGCAAAAAAGCGTCATAGCCTGCTGCCTGCACAGCGTAAATAACACGATCTGTAGCCGATTCATCATCCGCAATAAATGTCATTGTCCCTGCAAGCAAATTTACTTCTACATCTGTAACGCCGGGGATCTCTCTGCTAACTTTTTCCACACGGGCAGAGCAAGCTGCGCATGTCATGCCCGTAACATTCAATTTAATTTTCATTGTATCATCTCCTACTATGGCAAAAATACGCAATATCCGTTTTTGTTGACAGTCCTACATTTTTATGATAACATTTTACCATCTGATTGTAAAAATGCAAGTACACACAATTTTGTACCATACTATCCTTTTAGGTACTGTGGAGATTGTTATGAAAAACAACGAAAACTGTCCGGTAGAAACTACCCTTGAATTGATTGGCGGAAAATATAAGGCTTTGATCCTTTGGCATCTATCTGAGGGAAAGCTGCGTTTTTCTGAACTGCACAAGGTCATTACCGGAGCCACTCCAAAAATGTTAACCCAGCAACTTCGTGAACTAGAGGCGCAAACCTTGATCCATAGAGAGGTCTTTCCCGTTATTCCTCCAAGGGTGGAATACTCTTTGACTGAACTTGGAAAAAGTCTTATGCCGGTTTTGATTGCAATGCGAGACTGGGGCACCGGTTTTTTGCGTAGCAGGAACATTGAACCGGATTGCTTTATGATGCAAAACAACCTACCGCAGACCAACTAAGATTTTTAAGGAGAAATAAACAATGAATATTAAAATTCTTTCCGACAGTACATGCGATCTCTCTCAGGAACTATTACAAAAATATGACATTACCTTGATTCCGTTGACAATCGTTAAGGATGGCCAGGCTTTTGCCGACGGCGTCACTATAACTACTGCCGAAATCTTCGCACATGTTGCCAATGGTGGCGATCTTTGTTCTACTGCAGCAATCAATGTCGACGAGTATCAGCAATGGTTTGCGAAATACGCAGACGATTATGACGGCGTCATTCATATTAACATAAGCTCTGAATTTTCCTGCAGCCACCAAAATGCCAGTCTTGCTGCGGAAGATTTCGACAATGTCCGTGTGATCGATTCCAAAAACCTGTCCACCGGCCAGGGGTTGGTAGTTTTAAAGGCATGCGAGCTTGCAAAAGAATGTTGTGATCTGGATGAACTTCAGAGCAAACTTCAGGAGTTTACTTCCCATGTGGAAGCAAGTTTCCTGCTGGATCAACTGGGTTATATGGTCAAAGGTGGTCGTTGCTCCACTGTTGCTGCTTTGGGTGCGAATCTTTTGAATCTGAAGCCCTGCATTGAAGTTAAGGACGGCAAAATGTCTGTTGTTAAGAAATACAGAGGCAACTTCTCCAAATGTCTCTCCAGTTATGTGAAGGACCGCTTGCATGATCGTCAGGATCTGGATCATGATATCTTGTTTGTCACACGTACACCTGTCTCAGACGATTGTTTGGATGCTGTCTCTGAAGCAGTTAAAAAATATGCTGATTTTAACAACATTTACTGGACAGAAGCCGGCTGTACGATTTCCTGCCATTGCGGCCCGGGAACACTTGGCGTATTGTTTGTTCGAAAATAATTATAAAGCCGCTGAAAGCATAACTTTCAGCGGCTTTAATGCAAATCCCTGTGTTCGTTACGAACACAGGGATTTAATATTAGTTATCAATATTGTTTTTTGCCTTCTTAGCTGCCTTAGCCTTTGCCTTAGCTTCCTGAACTTTTTTCGCCTCTTCTTTAGCGGCCTCTGTAGCGGTTTCGTTAGAAGAAATCGCCCACTTGGTCATCTCAATACGAACCTGGTCCGCACTGGTCTCAATAACGATCCGGTCTTCCTTAACATTCACAACTGTTCCTAGAATACCGCCGATGGTGGTAATCTTGTCGCCGACCTTAACGGAAGAACGCATATTCTCTGCTTCCTTCTTCCGCTTGTTTTCGGGACGGATCAGCATGAAGTAAAAAACAGCTATCATGATTACCAGCATGATAATCGTGGATGTCATTCCACCGCCCTGTGCAGGCGTATCAGCCAAAAAGTTTAACATAGGTAAAACTCCTTTTTATAAATTTTATAATATTATATCATTATTTCCTTAAATTGCAAGGACATTTTAGATTCTCCGAGATAACTTTTCAGAATATTCACATCTGAAATTTTCAAATGTTCCGGTATCCAGCGCATCCCGAATCCGTTCCATAAGTTTATTATAAAAATACAGATTATGCATTACAGAAAGCCGCATAGCAAGCATTTCTTCAGCCACAAACAAATGCCGAATATATGCCCTGCTATAGCGACGGCATACAGGACAATCGCACTTCGAATCTATGGGATTAAGGTCATTTTGATATTTTGCATTTTTTAGATTGATTGCCCCATCCCATGTGAACAGGCGAGCATGCCGGGCATTTCGTGCAGGCATAACGCAGTCAAAAAAATCAACACCCCGGGCAACCGCCTCAATAATATTGGTTGGCGTACCAACTCCCATAAGATAACGGGTCTTTTCCTTAGGCATGTGAGGCTCTACTGCTTCAATAATATCGTACATCTCCTGTGCGGTCTCCCCGACTGCAAGGCCGCCAATAGCATAGCCTGGAAGATCCAGATCCGCAATCCGCTTCATATGGTCTACACGAATATCCGCGTATGTGCCGCCTTGATTGATGCCCCAAAGCATTTGCTGGGGATTAACGGTATCCGGCATGGCATTCAATCTTGCATTTTCTGCCTTGCACCGTTCCAGCCATCGATATGTGCGATCAACACTCTGCTTCACATACTCCCGTGGCGCAGGATTTTCGATACACTCATCAAATGCCATACAGATATCAGAGCCTAAGTTGGACTGGATCTGCATACTCTCTTCCGGACCCATAAATATTTTATGACCGTCAATATGAGACGCAAACGTAACGCCTTCCTCCTTGATCTTACGCAACGAAGAAAGTGAAAACACTTGAAACCCGCCGGAATCTGTCAGTATCGGTCCGTCCCATGTCATAAACTTATGCAAACCGCCACATTCTTTGACCAACTTATCACCCGGACGCAGGTGCAAGTGATATGTGTTGCTCAGTTCGACCTGGCAGCCAATGTTCTTTAGATCCTCCGCACTTAATGCGCCCTTAATTGCACCTTGGGTGCCAACATTCATAAACACAGGAGTTTGGACGGTACCATGGGCGCAGGTAAATACTCCCCGACGCGCCTTCCCTTCTGTTTTTAAAAGTTCAAACATAACTACCTCTCTAAACCAAAAACATGGCATCTCCAAAGGAAAAGAAACGGTAACGCTCCTGCACTGCTTCATTGTAAGCCTTGAGCACATTTTCCCTTCCGGCAAAGGCAGATACCAGCATAACAAGCGTACTTTCCGGAAGATGGAAGTTGGTTATAAGAGCATCCATCGCCTTGAATTGATAACCCGGATAGATAAATATTTCCGTCCAGCGACTGCCCGCCTCAAAAGAACCGTCCTCTTTAACAAGAGATTCCAAAGTCCTGCAGGAAGTTGTTCCAACGCATACGATCCTGCCACCCCTGTGTTTTGTATCATTCAGAACAGCAGCAGTCTCTTCATTGATCATACATAGCTCTGCATGCATATGATGCTGTGTAATCTCGTCTGCCTTTACAGGACGAAACGTCCCAAGTCCCACATGCAATGTTACAAAGGCCAAATTAACACCTTTATCTTTAATTTTCTCCAGAAGGTCATCTGTAAAATGAAGACCTGCTGTAGGAGCAGCCGCCGATCCCACATGACGGGAATACACCGTCTGATACCTTTCCTGATCTTGCAGTTCGGCTTTAATGTACGGCGGCAAAGGCATTTTCCCAAGTCGTTCCAAAACCTCAAGAAATATACCCTGAAACGAAAAGGATACGATTCTGTTTCCATCCTCTAACACTTCTTTAACAGTTCCGGTCAGCTCACCGTTTCCAAATATAACCTGGCTGCCAACATGCATCTTTCTGCCGGGCTTACACAAACATTCCCAGCAATTATCCCCACGATCACGAAGCAGAAGTAATTCAACCGCACCGCCCGTAGGTCGTACGCCGAAAAGTCTTGCAGGTAAAACTCTGGAATCATTCATCACGAGGCAGTCGCCTGGACGCAAATAATTCACGATATCATAAAAATGTTGGTGCTTTACTTCCCCGGACTTTCGGTCCACCACCATCAGTCTGGATGTATCCCTCTGCCCAAGCGGTGTCTGAGCAATCAGCTCCTCCGGCAAATCATACCAAAAATCATGCGTTTTCAAACGGCAATCCCCCGTGTAATCCAAAATTGACTTTGCACTCCTAGTATAGACGATTTTACGTATTTTTGCAACACGCAAAAAGGAACACTGACGCATAGATTGGTTTGGAGGTATCAGGTTATGAAAAACGAATTATTCTCCGGAGTATGTACCGCTCTGGTAACACCGTTTATTGACGGTAAAGTAAACTACCCAATGATCGAGGTGCTTTTAAAAAGGCAGATTGATTCCGGTGTAAGAGCCGTTGTGATTTCCGGCACAACAGGTGAATCCCCCACATTAACTGATAAAGAGAAAATAGAACTATTCCGAAGATGTAAATCCTATGTTGGTGACAGTTGTAAAATCATTGCAGGAAGCGGATCAAATTCCACACTTCACGCAGCGGAACTTAGCAGAGCGGCGGAACAAGTCGGTGCGGACGGACTGCTGATAGTGTCACCCTATTACAACAAATCCACATCTGACGGACTTTTAGCGCATTACATAGCAATTTCAAAAAGTGTTGAAATTCCGATCGTTATGTATAATGTCCCGTCCAGAACAGGTGTAGATATCCCGGTTTCTGTATACGGAAGATTATCTTGTATTCCGAACATCGCTGGGGTTAAAGAAGCATCCGGTGATATAACAAAAATAACACGAATTCGTTCAGCATGCGAAAAAAGTTTTACAATTTGGACAGGAAATGATGACCAAATCGTCCCTGTAACCGCTTTAGGTGGTCGTGGTGTGATCTCAGTCCTTTCCAATATCTGTCCAGTTGAGACAGTTGCGCTTATGAACGCGGCTCTGTCTGGCGATTATGAAACGGCATCAGCACTACAATGTCAGCTACAACCGCTTATAGAATTGCTATTCAGCGAAGTTAATCCTATCCCTGTTAAGGCAGCAATGAAGCTGATTGGTTATGATTGCGGAATCTGTCGATTACCGCTGACTGAAATGTCTGAGGAAAACTACTGCAAGCTTCGCGCATATCTTACATGAAAAATGCACGCCAAAGGCGTGCATTTTTTATGGAATAAACCCTTCAAAAATAGGGATCCAGTTTTCTTTTTCAGCCTGATGAAATTCCTGTTTCGATTTTACTGTCCAAACAAAGCCTTTAGCGCCCCAAATTTTTCTGCATAAAAAATTACTAATTTTTTTCCTGTCAGAATATTTGTATGCAATAAAATCAGGAACCGTCAGGAAGCTAAGCAAATGATGAACCAAAACAAACTTAAGATACCACGGCAAGGGGGAGTCGGCAGTTTTAAAATAATCCTCAGATAGCTGTCCGCGAAGAAGCTCAGGCCGGTTTCTTCTAAGCCAGCGAACACATCTCGGGTCAAAAGATTCCAAACAATATGCGCCATTGTAGGAATCTAGCATCTTACATGTAGTTTCGCATAGCGTCGCATAATTGTTGTTAACACATTTCAACTCTACGATTAGCGGAATTTCACCGTTGACCATATCCAAGACATGCTTAAAATTCGGTATTGTTTCTAAAGTGCCCTCCAGATAATAATCATTGAGCTGGTCCGCGCGAAGATCCTCAATATTAACATCTGCATTCGCTACTCTTTTTAATGATGCATCATGGATCACACCTAAATTGCCATCCGCTAACAGATGAACATCCAGCTCAATTCCGTAGCCGGCTTCCTTTGCCTTCCGAAAGGCCTTCATGCTGTTTTCCGGGATGCCATTACCGTGTAGGCCTCGATGAGAATAAGCCCAACCAAGGAATTTGGTCCAATCTCCGTGTCCCTTGCGACATCTAAGCAGGAACAGATATACAACAAAAATTACAAACAAAACTATCACAAAACTAATCATCGATATCCAATGCTTCCAATCCACTTTTTACTTCAGGCTTAGCATCGCCATGCTTTACAAAAATCATAGTAACAAATGCCAGACCGGCAAAAACCGCCGCATAGGGGAACAAAACAGTCATTCCCACACCGTCCATATCCATGAGCAAACCGGAGAGCATCGGTGTTGCGATCTGGGCAGACATTGATGCGGTGTAATAGAAACCGGTATATTTACCAATATCACTTCCGGAACACATCTCAACTACCATGGGGAACGAGTTGACATTGATGGTTGCCCACCCAATTCCCGCAAGTGCAAACAAAACATTCATCAGCAACACTGGGCTACCGGCCCGCATGAAGGATGCAGCTGCAAACGCTGTTGTCAGCAGGACGATGCCGGCCATGATCGTTTTCTTTCTGCCAAACTTGGACGCGATCATACCTGCCGGCAAATAGGCAACGATAGCTGCTCCCTGCGCTATTAATAGCGTTGTATTATAGTCCATATTCAAAATGTTGCCAGCATAAACAGCATACTTGGACGTAACAGCATTATATCCGAAATACCATAGTGCAATGGACGCAAGGATAAAGATCAGCGACCGCTTTTCCGAGCCTGTAAGATTTCGCTTTTCCCCAGATTCTGTCTGTTCTTCCTCAATACCGTATTGAATGCTATCTTCCTGCATCTGCTTTGCCCATTTCGGTTCACGGACCGTTGCAAGGAAGATGGCTAAAGAACCAAGCATAATGCCGGCAACAACCAGATAATATACGTTATAATTCATCAGCTGATTCTTAACAGCAGAGGTTGCAAATACCATTCCCAGAACAAGAACAATGATACCGCCGGCAGTGCCCATCAAATTAATGATCGCGTTGGCTTTACTACGAAGAGGCTTAACAGTCACATCCGGCATCAGAGCAACCGCAGGGCTTCGGAATGTAGCCATAGCAACCAAGACAAGCAAAAGAAGTACTATAAACAGGATAAGCGGCGTTGGGTTTTCTGCAGTTTTTTCTGCTGCATACGCCTGTCGGGCAGGAACAACATAATTGGTATATTCTTCATTAGCAACAGCTTTATTGGTCTCAGGATCTGTTACAGTACTGGTGATTTTAATGAAATCTTCCCGTGTATACACATCCGAAAGGACAAACTGCTCTCCCTCCGGTGTCTGCAGCTTTACATCTGCCTGAGAGTCATAGATTACTTCCAGAGTTGTCTGCTGATCAAAAGCAGAAACATCGGAAATATTCTTAAGCTGCGCATTGTCCACAAAAGAAAGTCCCACAAGGGCAATCGCAGCAATAATCGTACCGATGGTAATGAACGGCGTCCGCTTTCCGTGCTTTGTAAGGCATTTATCCGACAGTGCGCCAAACAAAGGCAGCATAAACACAGCAAGAATATTATCCAATGCCATGATCACACCGGACCAGCCTTGTGACATGCCAAATTTGTTTGTCAGGATAACAGGAATCGTGGCATCATAGGCCTGCCAAAATGCGCTGATAAGGAAAAATGCGAAACCAACCAAAATCGTGCGTTTGTAGTTAAGCTTCATATAAGGAGCCTCCCGTACATATATTTTTACACTGTCTATTATACATTGTTCTCATAAAAAGTCCAGTAAAAAAGCAGCCCCGAAAGGCTGCTTTATAAATTTTTAAGCAAGGACTGCCTTGTGAAAAATCTTCTTACCCTTGCGGATCTTTACACCTTCCTTGAGCATAGCCTCTGTCACAGTGAAGGTATGGTCAGGGACCTTTTCGTCATTGATAAATACGCCGCCCTGCTGAACAAGTCTTCTTGCCTCGCCATTGGACGCAGCCAGCTTACAAGCCACCATCAGGTTGAGAATGCCGATTTTGCCATCGGTAAGCATATCTGCTCCGATTTCAGTGGTAGGCATATTGGCATCATCGCCACCACCAACAAACAACGCCTTTGCGGAAGCCTGTGCCTTGGCAGCCTCCTCTTCCCCGTGGACAAGCTTAGTAAGCTCAAATGCGAGGATTTCCTTAGCTGTGTTGAGCTGCGCATCCTTCCAGGACTCCATCTCATTGATCTGCTCCAGCGGCAGGAATGTCAGCATACGAATGCATTTCAGAACATCCGCATCCTCCACATTACGCCAGTACTGATAAAAATCATAAGGAGAAGTCTTATTGGGATCAAGCCAAACCGCGCCGGATGCGGTTTTACCCATCTTCTTGCCTTCGGAGTTAAGCAGAAGCGTAATGGTCATTGCATGAGCATCCTTACCAAGCTTTCTGCGGATCAGTTCCGTGCCTCCCAGCATGTTACTCCACTGATCATTACCGCCAAACTGCATGTTGCAACCATAGTTATTGAACAGATAGTAGAAGTCGTAGGACTGCATGATCATATAGTTAAATTCCAGGAAAGACAGACCTTTTTCCATACGCTGCTTGTAGCACTCAGCGCGGAGCATATTGTTGACGGAGAAGCACGCGCCAACCTCACGGAGAACTTCCACATAGTTAAGGTCAAGCAGCCAGTCTGCATTGTTGACCATCTGGGCCTTGTCCTCGCCAAACTCAATAAACCGTTCCATCTGCTTTTTGAAGCAATCACAGTTGTGCTGAATGGTCTCTCGAGTCATCATGGAACGCATGTCCGTACGTCCGGAAGGATCTCCGATCATTGCAGTGCCGCCACCGATCAAAGCAATAGGCTTATTGCCGGCCATCTGCAGACGTTTCATAAGACACAGCGCCATAAAGTGACCGACATGCAAAGAATCTGCCGTAGGATCAAAGCCGATATAGAAAGTCGCCTTTCCATTATCGATCATTTCCCGAATTTCATCCTCATTGGTTACCTGAGCGATCAGTCCTCTGGCAACCAGCTCGTCATATAATTTCATATATCTTCCTCCATAAAATAAAGCCCTCTGTCCTTTCGGACAGAGGGCGTAAAATAAGCGGTACCACCTCTGGTTTGACGCAGCCTCACAGCTGCATCCTCACGGTGTCACAGACACCACGCTGTATCGGGCGAACCCGTTCCTCCCTACTGATTTTCAGGAGAACCGCTCTCGGATGTATTTGGGCGAATACCTCTGCTGCCTTGCACCATCCGACAGCTCTCTAAAAGAAAATATCCGCTTACTCTTCCGTTCAACGCGTTACGTGTATCCTAGCAAAAAAACGCAATAATGTCAAGCATTTAACATCTCTTCGGCGCTTTTCAACGTTGTTTCTGTAATATTCGCACCGCCGATAATCCGCGCCAGTTCCTTTTTTCTGCCTTCCAGATCAAGGGGCAAAACGGTTGTGTATGTTCTTCCGTTACGTTCTTCTTTGGAAATCAAAAAATGGGTACTTGCCAATGCAGCAAGTTGTGGCAGATGGGTGACGCACAAAACCTGTTTGTTTTTCGCAACACTTTTAAGTTTTTCCGCAACCTTTTGAGCCGCTCTTCCGGACACGCCGGTATCCACCTCATCAAAGATCAAGGTAGTAACCTGATCCTGTTCCGCGAGGACATTTTTCATAGCAAGCATGATCCGGGCAAGTTCGCCTCCGGAGGCAACCTTACTAAGGGGTTTTAAGGATTCGCCGGCATTGGCAGACATATAAAATGCCACAGCATCCGCACCATTAGCGGTAAGTTCTGTTTCTGTAAACTCGCAAGAAAATTGGACCTTTGGCATATCCAGCTGGGCAAGCTCTGTCAGAATCCGTTCAGACAGTATCTCTGCCGCCTGTTCACGACTCCACCGCAGCGCGTGTGCAGCATCCCAAGCCGCCGCTTCTGCCTTATCACACTTTGCCTTAAGCTTATCCATATGATCATCGGCAAATTCGATCTCATCCAGCTCATTTCGCGCTCGTTCCAGATAGTCGAGGATATCCTGGCAAGTCGCTCCATACTTGCGACGAAGTCGGTGAATTACATCCAACCGCGCTTCGATCCGCTCCAGCTCATCTGCAGAATAGGAAAGAGAATCCCAGGCGTCCCGGACTTCTTCTGCCGCATCCTGCACCTGATACATAAGATCCGCTACCTTTTCATGAAGCTCGGAAAAAGAATCTGTGTATCTGGAAAGTCGAGATAACTCTCGCTCCGCCTGCGCCAGCAAAGATGCTGCGCCATCTGTATCATCATTGCCGTACATCGATTCTACTGCAGCGTTCATAGCGTCGCTGAGCTTCTCAGCATTCTGGAGAATTTTTCTTCTGGATTCCAATGACTCGTCTTCCCCTGCCAAAAGTTCAGCTCTGGAGATCTCCTCGATCTGATAGCGAAGGGTCTCCATCCGACGGATCTTTTCTCCCTCATCCATGGTCAACCGCTGGATTTCGTGGCGCAGCTGCATCACAGTTTCATATTTTTCCAAATAATCCTGCCGCAGAGACTCATTCGCGGCAAAAGCGTCCAGATATTGCAGATGATTGTTTTCCTCGAATAAGGATGCAGAATCATGCTGTCCGTGAATATTGATCAACTGGATCCCAAGCTTGTGCAAAATTGATACGCTCACAAATGCTCCATTAACACGGCATACATTCTTCCCGTCCAGAAAAATCTCTCTCTGAATAACGGTTTCCGAATCGTATTCTACTCCGTTATCCGAAAACCAGGAAAGCGCAGGAACATCGGTAAATACAGCCCGAACAGAAGCCTTTGTTGCACCTGTACGGATCATATCCCGGTATGCCCGCTGACCCAAAACTGCAGAAATTGCATCGATAACAATGGATTTACCTGCGCCGGTCTCACCGGTCAATACATTAAAGCCCCGGTCAAAAGAAATGTCGGCGCATTCAATAACCGCAATATTTTCAATATGCAGAAGACTCAGCACCACATTCTCCCCCCAGTTTAATTAATGAGATTTTTCAGTTCACCGCAAAACGCAGCGGCAGCATTATTATCCCGCATAACGATCATGACTGTATCATCGCCGGCAAGAGACCCAACGATCGGACTGATATTCATAGCATCAATAGCCGATCCGGCTGCAGAAGCGAGACCAGGCAACGTGCGGATTACGATAATATTTTGAGCATAATCATAGCTGATCACACACTCCCGGAAAATGGTGTTGAGTCGGGATGTAAAAGAACTGCTCAGTTCATCAGAAGATGTTGTGTAGCGATAAGTTCCAAGATTTGTCAATTCCTTAACGATTCGCAGTTCCTTAATATCTCTGGAAATTGTTGCCTGTGTCCCTCGAAAGCCCTCTTTCTGTAGCGCAGCTAACAGTTGCTCCTGGGTTTCCACATTCTGGGTGGAAATAATCTCCATGATCTTTGCCTGTCTTTGACTTTTCATGGCGTTTCTCCTCAATAATTTTTAAATTTCATGTTCACTACATCATAAAAGCTGCGGTCTTTCAGTCTGACCAGCTTCGTCGTCAGTTCAGATCTACGTACAGTAGCTACATCTCCGATGTTCATCTTAAGCGCCTTGCCTCCGTCCACAGAAAGAAAAGCATTTCTTCTTGCGTTTTTACTCAATGCAACAGTAATGGTGCGCTTATCCGAAGCAACAATACTTCGGCTTGCCACATCATGAGCGCAGATCGGGGTTATGAGTATGCTGTTTGCCTCAGGCTCAACGATAGGTCCACCTGCGGACAAGCTGTATGCAGTAGAACCGGTGGGGGTTGCGACAATAATACCGTCTCCGCCGCACTCCATAGCCTGCACGCCGTCGCAGTTAACTGTCAGATGCACGATTCTTGCAACGGCGCCCTTTGTTACGACCACGTCATTAAGACAAATATCGTGAAAAATAATATCCCTGTCCCGATGGACTGTGACATCCAGCATCATTCTGCCATCTATGGAATAATCACCCTTTGCCACCCGTTCCAGTTGGGATAGTTCCGAGCTTTCCAGTTCTGCCATAAAACCCATTGTGCCGATATTAACACCGAGAATAGGTACGCCGTGTCTGGTAGCAGTCTTTGCCATGTGCAAGATCGTCCCGTCACCGCCGAAGCAAATAACCATATTTGCGTCGCATATTTCCCTGTCCAAACGGTGGAAACGTAGATCTCTTGGAAGATCGTATGTTCTGTCCACTTCAAAAGGAAGGCAAATCCGAATATCCGCACCGGAGTCCTTCAAAATCTCCATAGCACAGCGAACTGTTTGGAAATTTTTATCCCGATACGGATTCGGGGTCAAAATTATTTTATTCATTAATCTCACCCCTTTAGTGTTTCATGGGCAGCAGTAACTACCTGCATGGTATCCGGTGTAATACCGGGACAAGAATCTAATGTAAGGTGCGCCAAAAATTCAATATTACCTTCCGGTCCCTTCACCGGAGAAAAGGTCAATCCAAGGATCGTAAAGTCCAGTTGGTTGGATAGTTCTACAAAGGCATCCAAAACCTCTTTATGAGTGAGCGGATCCCGGACCACGCCTTTTTTGCCAACCTTCTCCTTCCCTGCCTCAAACTGGGGTTTGATTAGACAAAGGACCTGTCCGGTGGATTTCAGGAAGGTTTTGATAACAGGAAGAACGATCTTCAGAGAGATAAAACTCACATCTATTACAGAAAGATCCAGCGGTTCTCCCAGCTGTTCCGGTGTTACATAGCGCACATTGGTCCGTTCCATGACGACCACCCGGGGATCAGAGCGGATCTTCCAGTCCAGCTGACCGTAGCCGACATCAATAGCGAATACCTTTTTTGCTCCCTGTTGCAACAAACAATCCGTAAAACCGCCGGTAGAAGCGCCCGAATCGCTGCAAACATAGCCGGTAGGGTCAACCCCAAAATCCCGAAGCGCCTTTTCCAGCTTCAATCCACCACGACTGACATAGGGGCATCCCCCGGAACGAACCTCAATGTCCACAGTTTCTTCATAGGAAGTACCGGATTTATCAGCCTTTTGACCGTCTACATACACAAGTCCACTCATAATGATCGCCTGCGCCTTGGTTCGATTTTCCGCATAACCGCGGTCTACGAGAAGTACATCCAGTCTTTTTTTGATTTTCACTTTCCCAGCACCTCCCGAACAGATTCAGCAATGGATTCCCCATTCAAGCCGTGATGGTTATACAGATCATCTACCGAGCCATGGGTTACAAAATGGCTGCCAAGATCAATCCCGTCTACACAACAATCCGGGCAGATTGTTTTCAACCGATACGCAAGTGCATCCTTGATACCACTGCCGGAACAGGTCTCCTCAACAATGATCGCAACGTGGTTTTCCGACATATTCTGCATTATCTGCCGGACCGGCAACGGTGCAGCTGTCAACAATCGAATGACAGTGGCTTCAATGCCCCGTTGACTGAGAATTTCAGCGGCATCCGTTACATTTCTCAACATTGTTCCATAGGTGATCAGCGTAACATCTTTCCCCTTGCGATGACATGTAACCACCCCGGAATCATTCTCCATTGAAACATCGCTCCACGTAGAATCAACATAGTCACGATCCCCGCCTCTCGGATACCGGATCGCTACCGGGCCGGACTGATGGAGCACCGCCCACTCCAGCATACATTTAAGTTCTTTTAAGCTGGCAGGACAAAGGATCTTCATGCCGGGGATCTGTCTGAGGAATCCCAGATCAAAAACACCGTGATGTGTTTCCCCGTCTTCTCCAACAAGACCGGCGCGGTCGATTGCAAAAACAACATGAAGCCCCAACATAGCAACGTCCTGCATGATCATGTCGTAAGATCGCTGCAGAAATGTGGAATAAATAGCAACAACGGGAATCATTCCCTGCTTTGCAAGACCGCCCGCCATGGACACAGCATGTTCCTCTGCAATACCCACATCAAAAGTGCGCTTCGGAAAAATCTCCTTGAATTTCAGAAGACCAGTGCCTCCCGGCATTGCAGCAGTAACTGCACACACCCGGGAATCCTTTTGCGCCAGTTCGATAATCGTTTTGCCAAACATATCTGAGAAGGATTCCCCTGGGCAAGAAAGCGGACATCCCGTAGCAGGATCAAATTTGCCAATTCCGTGAAACTTTGCTGGCTGTTCCATAGCCGGAGCGTAACCACGCCCCTTTTGCGTCATTACATGCAGTAAAACAGGCCGTTTCATATCCCGCGCAATGCGCAGTAAAGTAATCAGATTTTCTGTATCGTGTCCATCTACCGGGCCGAGATAAGTAAATCCCATATTTTCAAATATAGTAGTAGGGATCAGCATCCGTTTCAACCGATCCTTTACACCACGGGTAAAGCGAAGAATCGGCTCGCCGCCAGGAATTTCTGAAAGAAAGCTTCTGTACTTCCGTTTCATTCCCAGGTACTTTTCCTTGGTTCGCAACGCTGACAGATGCGCAGCCATACCGCCCACATTCCTGTCGATAGACATGGCATTATCGTTTAGTATCACGATCAAAGGCTCATTGCTGACTGCTGCATCGTTAAGTCCCTCATACACCATACCGCCTGTAGCGGCACCGTCACCCAGCAAGGCGATCACATTGAAGTCCTGGTTTAGAAGCGTCCTTGCCCGCGCCATTCCCAAGGCAATGGAAACAGAGCTGGAGGCATGACCTGCCACAAACGCGTCACTGTCGCTCTCTCCCGGCTTGGGGAAACCTGCCATTCCGCCAAATTGACGCAAACAGGCAAAATCCGCCTGGCGCCCGGTCAGCAGCTTATGGATATAAGACTGATGGCCAACATCAAACACCAGACGGTCAGAAGCGGTATTGAAAACGGTTTCAATCGCAACCGTAAGCTCCACAACGCCCAAATTCGAGGCCAAATGTCCTCCTGTTTTGCTCACATTGGACACAAGGAAATCCCGGATTTCCCGGCACAACTGCTGACGTTGTTCTTCATTCAAGCATACAAGATTTTCATGTGCCCGAATGTTCTCTAATATACTCACAGGTAACACAACCTAACTGTTTGTTTTCTTTTTTGAAAAAAGCTCAAAGATATGGGATAAGAAATATAACGCTTTTCCAACACCGTATACAATGGATGTGCAAGAGTTGATCGCGAATGTCTTGCCGATCGCCTTACCACCGACTGTAAGACCTGCCACAAGAGCAGACATAACAAGGATCACCATACGAGGCCACGAAAAATCAAAATTCTGAAGTACCTGCGCTGCAATGGTCGCAGATGCCGCGCCGGATACAACGCCGCAAATATCACCTACCACATCATTGCAGATAGAACTGACACGTTCTGCATTCCGAAGAAGACGGATCGCATTCTGCGCGCCTGGCACCTTTCGCGCAGCCATAGAGTGAAAAGGCTTTTCATCGGCGGATGTAACTGCCACACCGATAACATCAAAAATAATACCAAGCAGAACAATAGCGAACAAAATCAAAAATGCCACTGCCATAGAGCTGGCGGCCATGATTTCCTCTGACACAAAAGATATTGCTCCGGATATGAAAATCGTTACAACAAAAATCGTGACGACCCAGCGGATCGTCTTGTTACGCTCTTTTTTAGCTGAAGCCGGGTCAGATTTAGACACGGTTCTTATCCCCTTTATATGTTAGTAGTAAAAAGACGGCAGCAGGCAGGATAAATCTTACGGCATAGGTCGGGTTGTTTTTCACCGGACAGAACCTGCCGTTGCCGCGCAGGCCGTTTCCATTTGATCCATCCGCTCAAGTGTTGCCAAAAATGAGTACCCGATTGCCACTTAGTCCGTACTGTAATCCCCTGTCTGCCCAGTTACGACAGCCTAGGTGTTTTCCACGGCAGAATGTGCCATAGTCTTAGCCTGTTTTGCAAGCATGGTTTCCAGAAGCGATAACGCCAGCGGTCTGGCCACAACACGCCAGGCGCATGTCCTCTTTCCCCGCATGTTCACTCAAGGCAGGCTACACTGCACGCAACACACGATTCTGTGCACCGCCTTGCAGGTTCATACCTGGTTCGTACGCGAAGAGGCTTCCACAAGGAGTTCTCAACTTCGTCGCACAATACCAGGTCTCCACGGAAGCCGGGTCGTATGCTCCATGCCATTGGAGCGCGCCCGGGATCCTTAACCCCCAGCACCCACCCTAAACTGGGCGTAAAAAGCAGGCACCAGGGACTTCATCGATGTGCCCTTCATA
>JAZNZT010000062.1:0-8155 GCA_045595075.1 Faecousia sp. | reverse complement strand
GATTCAAAAATCGCCCACCCCGTTCCTTTTCGTCTACCACCCTTTCAAACGACGCGCAGCGGAAAGAAGCATCTCCGGGGAATGTCCAAGGGGATACCTAAGGGGGGAGCGGCGAAGGTGTAGAATGCTGCACATCTGATTCGCTTTCCCCTTAGGCCGTCTGGGGAGTCCGAGGACCATACGGAAGGTCCTCGGGGACTCTTTGCATACTTTCTCGTCCGTGAGAAAGTATGACTCCCGCCAGCAAAAAGAATGCGGATCCTCATAGTCCCGGGTTCCTCAGGATGACACCGCAGGGACACCCCTCCCGGGGTGTCCGCCTTCAACCGGAATCATTTGACAGAAAAATCAGAATATGCTACACTTACCGGTAGAAAAAACCTGCATTTTGGAGGGAAATATGAAAGAAGTATTTATCAGTTACAGCACTGTGGACAGCGCGTCTGCGGAAACGGTGCGGAACGTCCTGGAAAAGAACGGACTTTCCTGCTGGATGGCGCCCCGGGACATCCCCGGCGGCTCTAACTATACCAAGGAGATCCCTATTGCCATCCGCAACTGTAAGGTCTTCGTGCTGATCCTGTCGGAGAATGCCCAGAACTCCCATTGGGTGCTGAAGGAGCTGGACTCCGCGGTAAACTGCGGCAAGGTGATCCTGCCCTTCATGCTGGAGGACTGTATCCTCAACGACGAATTTAATTTCCTGCTCACCGGCGCCCAGCGGTACTCTGCCTACCAGAAGAAGGCGGAGGCCATGGAGACCCTGATCGGTCGTATTCGGGGCATTCTGGATGTCCCCGCCGCCTCCAATACCTCCTCCCCGGAGGGGGATGTCCCGAAGGGACAGGGGGTGGGCAATACCCCCTCCCCGGAGCTGACGGGTGTGGGCAAGCAGCCTGCAAAGAAACCCGCCCCCAAAACCGTACTTACCTTAGACGAGCCCACCTGCCCCGGCTGTGGCAGCAGTGATGTGAAGAATCTACCCAACCGGGTAGTCCGGCAGAACGCCAAGGAATGGGCGACCTTGCTGCTGATCCCGGTGTTTGCGGCGCTGGGCAGCCTTCTGATGATGCTCATCGGCGCATTCATCCCCACCGGCGGTTGGTTCGAGCTGCTGACCATATTTTCCCTTGCAGGACTGATCGGCGGCGGCATCCTGGGCAGCCATGTCTCCAAAACTGCCGTCCGGCGCAGCCGTCTGCGTAACCGGCAGGATAGCAAGAGCTACCGCTGCAACCGCTGCGGCAAGCGCTTCCTGCACACCCTTCCCTTAGACGACTAACCCGCCTGGCAATGCTGAATTAAAAATTAAAAATTAAAAATTATAAATTACAAATTCTTAATTCTTAACTTTTAATTCCTAATTGTCCATTCTCCCCGAAAGGAGTCATCCTTTATGACCTACATCCTTTCCATCCTCACCACAGCAGTTCTATTTTTCCTGCTGATCCTGCTGCTGGCATCCCGTCCCCATATCTCCAAAAAGGTCACCACCGTCACCATGGCGGTGGCGGCGGTGTTCGGCTTGCTGATATATACCTACGGCTACCTTGCCATCACCGGCGATTTTACCCTTGCGGTGCTGAAGGCGGTGCTGGGTGTGTGTAGCTCCTTTGTAGGGGGCAACGAATTTGCCGCTATCTCCTCTGTGCCGGTGATGCAGACCACATGGATGCAGATCCTCTTCACCTTGGTTCGGCTCTGCGCCCTGTATACCACCGCCAGCGCGGTGATCAGCTCCATCGGTGCGGAGGCGCTGAAGCGGTTGCGGCTGTGGAGCGCCCGGAGAAGCGAGCTGCACCTGATCTACGGTGTCAGCGACGACACCGCCGCCTTCGGCGGGGATCTCCTTGCCCAAAAAGCGGGGGCGGTGGTGTATGTATCCCCCGCAGCCCCGGCATCTGCAGCCGCTGCCATCGACCGGGAAGGCTGTATCCTGCGGGCAGACCCCCACGCCCTGACCCCGGATAAAAAATTCTTACGCTCTCTGGGTCTTGGCGGCAGCCGGGAGCTGACCCTGTACGCCATGAGCAAAAGCGCCCCGGATAATATCCGCTACGCCAAAAAAATGCTGGAAGCCCTGAAAAAGCTGGATGTCCCCCGGGAACAGCTGCGCCTTGTGATCCTGTCTCAGGAGCAGTGGGCGGTGCGTCAGCTCCAGGCGGCAGAGGACCGGTACGGCTACGGCTTTGTCACAGCGGTGAACGAGCCTGCCATGACCGCCCGACTGCTGACAGTAAACTATCCCCCCTGTAACACCCTGTCCTTCGACGAGACCGGCAAAGCCACAGAGGACTTTGAAGCCCTGATCATCGGCTTCGGGCAGATCGGACAGGCGGTGCTGAAAGCCCTGATCATGAACGGTCAGTTTGAGGGCAGCCATTTTAAGGCCACCGTATTCGCCCCGGACCGGAGCAGGACAGACGGGATCATCTCCAGCCGGAGTCCCGCTGTCTTTGAAAAATATGATATCACCTTTTATGAAAATGACGCCCGCAGCCGGCAGATGTATGACTACCTGCGCCAGCGGGGCGGCAAATTGAAATATATCGCGGTGTGTACCGGCAGCGACAAGCTGAACCGGGAGATCGCAGAGGATCTGATGTTCTACGGGCTGACCCTGCCGGTGTACCTGTGCAGCCACAGCGGCGTGGAGGTCTGCCTTGCCGACGGCACATCCGCCGCCCATAATATCTACCGGTCCGCCCTGTTGCGCAATAACGGTCTGGACGACATGGCAATGCTCCTGAACCACCGGTATCAGAACGATCCGGATAAGACCCCCCTGGAAAGCTGGATGGCATGCGACTACTTCAGCCGCCAAAGCTGCCGGGCGTCGGCAGACTTTGTCCCGGCAATGCTGAAAGCCGCCGGCAAGACCAAAGAGCAGGCGCTGGAAAACTGGAGCTTGACCGATGCCCAGCTGGAGAATTTGAGCCGGACCGAGCATTTGCGCTGGTGCGCCTTCCATTACTGCATGGGCTTTACCCCCATGACCGACGCGGAATTTGAAAGCCGGGCGGAAACCTACCGCGATCAGCTCGCCGCAGGCAAGCCCACGATCCGCCTTGGCAAGAACATGGAGGCAAAGACCCACGCCTGCTTAGTGCCCTGGGAGGCGCTGGACGCCCTTACTGAGAAGGAAAAAGCCGTCACCGGCAAATATACCGACTATAAAGCCATGGACACGGATAATGTCCTTGCAATCGCCGACATGTACCGGCAGACAATGGGTTATCAAATTAAAAATTAAAAATTAAAAGTTAAAAATTAAAAATTCTTAATTCTTATTTTTTAATTCTTAATTCCCGTGTCATTCCGAGACCAGTTCGCAAACTGGTCGTGGGAATCCGTCCCCCGCCGGGCTGCCCCGGCAGGCATTTCGCACCAACTTGATCAATAATCGTTACCCTTCCTACAAGCCCGGTAACGCTACATTTCTCCGTGTCATTCTGAGAAGGGCTTTGCCCGACGAAGAATCCGTTTTCCCCTTTCCACTTTCCACTAAAAAACCCCGATCCGGTTGGATCGGGGCTTTTCATCACTTTTCGTTCTTGTAGATTTCCTTAAAGTACTTGTAAGTATCCACCTTCAGCTCGCCGCAGGCAGCCTCATCGCAGGCCACGATGCCGTCGGGATGCAGCTGCAGCGCGGAGATGGTCCATGCGTGATCCACGCCGCCCTCCACGCAGTGCCGCAGAGCCCGAGCCTTGTTGTGACCGGAGATCAGCAGCAGCACCTGCTTGGAATCGCAGACAGTACCAACGCCCACAGACAGGGCAGTCTTAGGCACTTTCTCGGGGTCGCCGCCAAAGAAACGGGAGTTGACGATCAAGGTGTCCTCGGTCAGCGCCCGGATACCGGTGCGGGACACCAGAGAGGTAAAGGGCTCGTTGAAGGCAATGTGGCCGTCCACGCCGCTGCCGCCAAGGAACAGGTCGATGCCGCCGTAGGAAGCGATCTTGTCCTCATAGCGCTGACACTCAGCTTCAAGATCGGCAGCCATGCCGTTTAAGATGTTGATGTTCTCAGCGGGGATGTCGATGTGGTCAAAGAAGTTGTCGTGCATGAAATACCAGTAGCTCTGGTCATGCTCCCGGGGCAGGCCCACATACTCATCCATGTTAAAGGTGACCACATTCTTAAAGGTGACCTTGCCTTCCTTGTTCATCTGGATGAGCCGCTTGTACACGCCCAGAGGGGAAGAGCCGGTGGGCAGACCCAGTACGAAAGGACGGCTTTCCTTGTGGTTGTTGATGGCATCGGCGATATGCTCCGCCGCCCACTGACACATTCCATCGTAATCGTTTTTGATAATCAGTTTCATAATCAATACTCCCTGTTAGATAATTGACAATTGACAATTTTTCCCTGTCATTGCGAGGGCAACTTTGTTGCCCGTGGCAATCCTTCCTTCATTGTCAATTGTCCATTCATTTTCATATTATACACCCAGTTATAATTTTTGTCCATTAAAAAAAATAAATATAGGTGACATTTCCCAATTTATATGTTATACTGACAGTCAAAGGTGCTTTTTTGTAACATCGTGTAAGTGTAAGGAAGGTGCATTCGTGGAAAACTATACCAAATACGCCTTAAAGGCAGAAAAGGAGCTGACCTCCCTGTTAGAGGGCAAGGACAACCTGTTCGTCATCGCCTGTAATAAGTGCTTTAAGGAATTTGACTCCCTGTACGAGCCGGAGCTGGATGAAGTGGTCAAATTGGCTCGATCTATGGGCAAGACTGTGGTAGGTACAGCCAAGGCAGATTTTCTCTGTAACGAGACCAAGGCAAAGAAGCTGCCGGACATGCTCCCTGAAGATGCGGAGCATGTGGTGGTGATCTCCTGCGGCTTGGGCGTTCAGACGGTCGCCGCCAATGTGGAAAAGCCTGTCTATACCGCTACCAACACCATCAACCGTGGGGGTCAGCACGGCATGGCGCTGACCAAAAAAGCATGCGATGCCTGCGCCCAGTGCTATCTTGGCATCACCGGCGGCATCTGCCCGGTGGTGGACTGCTCCAAGAGTCTCTTAAACGGCCAGTGCGGCGGCGCCAAGGACGGAAAATGTGAGGTCAGTCCCGATAAGGACTGCGCCTGGGAGAAGATCCAGCAGCGGTTGTCTGCCCAGGGTCGTATGGACGAACTGAAATCTGAGCCTGTCCAGCTGCGGGACTACTCCAAGGTCAATTACAAAGTCATCAGCGAATATGTAAAAGCTATCCGGGAAAAGCGGTTTGACGGCTGGTACGGCGGCATCCACCCGGTAGAGGGCAAAGAGCCCACAGAAGGCAAAGCGCTGGTGCGTTTCCCCGCCCCCAAGGTCGCAGTATTCCCCCTGTCCATGCACTTGGGCGCTCCTGCCACCCCCATCGTAAATGTGGGTGACTATGTGAAAGTGGGTCAGATGATCGGCGAAGCCGCCGGCTTTATCTCCGCCCCTGTCCATTCCTCCGTCAGCGGCAAGGTCATCGCCATCGAGGACCGCCCCCACGCCACCCGGGGCACAGCCTTAAGCATCGTGGTGGAAAATGACTTTAAGGACGAACTCCACGAATCCGTAAAGCCCAACAAGCCCCTTGAAGAGCTGACCGGCGAGGAAATCATTGAAATTGTCAAGAACGCCGGCATCGTTGGCATGGGCGGCGCAGGCTTCCCCACCTATGTGAAGCTGAACCCCGGCAAGCCTATCGACGCCGTGCTTGTAAACGCCTGTGAGTGCGAGCCTATGCTCACCGCGGACCACCGTGTCCTGCTGGAGTACGCCGACGACATCATCTTCGGTCTCCGGGCGGAAATGAAGACGGTTGCTGCCCCCAGGGGCATCATCGTCATCGAGGAGAACAAGCCGGACGCCATCGCCCTATTCCGGGAAAAGACGGAAAATATCGACGGCATCGAGGTGCTGGAGGTCTCCACCCAGTATCCCCAGGGCGGCGAGAAAATGCTCATTAAGCGGGCGCTGGGCCGCAGCGTTCCTTCCGGCAAGCTGCCTGCGGACGTAGGCGCTTGCGTCAGCAATGTGTCCACCGTCAAGGCAATCGCCGACGCCATCCGTACCGGCATGCCCCTTATCGAGCGTGTCACCACCGTCACCGGCAAGTACATCCCCAACCCCCAGAACTTTATCGTCCGGGTGGGTACGCCTGTTTCTGAATTGGTAGCTGCCTGCGGCGGCGTTTCCTCTGAGGATGCCCTCATTAAGGCAGGCGGTCCTATGATGGGCTTCCCCCAGACCACTCTGGACACCCCCATCATGAAGGGCTCCAACGGCATCATCGCCATCGATAACGACGAGACTGAGCCCAATAACTGCATCAAGTGCGGCCGCTGCGTGGACGTGTGTCCCATGGAGCTAAAGCCTCTGCACTACTA
Source organism: Faecousia sp. (assembly GCA_045595075.1). Lineage (GTDB taxonomy): Bacteria > Bacillota > Clostridia > Oscillospirales > Oscillospiraceae > Faecousia. The sequence goes on along the minus strand of JAZNZT010000062.1, from coordinate 1,776 downwards.
CAAGCTGGTGGCAGTCCAGGACTGGCAGGGCTGTAAGGATATGAATATCATGGACTGCATGGAGTGCCGCTGCTGCGAGTACATCTGCTCTTCCAAGCTGCCCCTGGTGAATATGATCAAAATGGGCAAGAATGGCGTAAGGGGGCTTAAGTAATGCTGATCACCGAGCTGAAAAAGAAAGATATGATTACCGCCTCCCTCCGGGGCAAGGTCTTTGCTCTTGTGTGCCACGGCTGTAAGGAGATCCGTTTTCCGGAAAAGGAAACCGAGGAACTGCTGGAGGAGCTGAAAGCTACCCTCACCGGCGCGCTCACTACCGACTACATCTGTAATGAAGAAAATTTAAAGCTGCGCCTTGCAAAGCATACCGATGCCATTGAAGCAGCGGACACCATTCTGGTGTTCTCCTGCGGCGTAGGCGTCCAGACCGTAGCAAGCCTTTACCCCGGCAAGCGGGTCGTTCCCGGCTGTGATACCTACCGCCTCCCCGGCTTTCAAGGGGTCACGCCTCTGCAGCATGACTGCAAGCAGTGCGGCGAGTGCTTCCTGAATCTCACCGGCGGCATCTGTCCCCTCACCGCTTGCTCCAAGAGCCTTGTGTAGGGCCAGTGCGGCGGCGCCAAGGAGGGCAAATGCGAGGTGGACCCCACTATGGAGTGCGGCTGGGAGCGGATCCAAAAACACTTAGAAAAAATCGGGCGGCTGGACGCGCTGAAATGTCCTGTGCAGCTGCGCAACTACGCAACCGAGGAGGAGTAATCTGAAATGAGAATTACCGAATTGTTTGATAACGGTCAGTTTGTTGTCACCGCGGAGGTAGGCCCTCCCAAGGGTATCCATCTGGGCCCCATGGTGGAAGAAGCCAAGGAATACCTCAGCTCAATCACCGCGGTGAATGTCACCGATAACCAGTCCTCCGTCATGCGTATGGGCAGCCTGCCCGCCTGCGTGGCGCTGAAGAATGCGGGCCTGACCCCCATTCTGCAGCTGACCTGCCGTGACCGGAACCGGATCGCATTGCAGTCCGAGCTGCTGGGCGCAGCGGCGCTGGGCATTGAGAATATCCTGTGCCTCACCGGCGACCATACCAAGATGGGCGACCACCCCGGGGCAAAGCCTGTTTTCGACTTGGACTCCGTTTCCCTGCTGCATACCGTGTGCCAGCTGGAAAAGGGCGTGGATCTTGGCGGACAGGAATTGGTAGGCGAGCCTCCCAAGTTTGCCAAGGGCGCGGTGGTCTCCCCCTGCTCCGACTCCGTAGATGCCCAGCTGGCAAAGATGGAGCGCAAGGTCATGGCAGGGGCGGAGTACTTCCAGACCCAGGCTGTGTTCGATTCCGAGAAATTCATCCAGTTCATGGAGAAGGCAAAGCAGTTCGGTAAGCCTGTCCAGCTGGGTGTGATCATCCCCAAGTCCGCCGGCATGGCAAAGTTTATGAACAATAACGTTGCCGGCGTCCATGTGCCCCAGTGGATGATCGACGAGCTGGCAGCGGATAAGGAAAAGGCAAAGGCAGGCATCACCGGCGTGGAGCTGGCAGCCAAGGTCATCCGCGAATGCCGCCCCTACTGCCAGGGTCTGCATATCATGGCGCTGGGCTGGGAATCCAAAGTCCCCGAACTGCTGAAATTAGCAGGCATTTGATACCATATGATCCGGTGGGAAGATCCCACCGGATTTTTCTTGGGGACAAGAAAGTAACATTACAAACCCCGGAGATCCTTCGTCCCGTGTCATTCTGAGGAGGGCTTTGCCCGACGAAGAATCCCCCCGCCG
>JAZNZT010000061.1:0-13121 GCA_045595075.1 Faecousia sp. | reverse complement strand
GAAAGGATCAGCTTGTGCCAGGTGTCGATGCCATCCACATCGGTGGAGGGGTTTGCCTCGGCGTAGCCTTTTTGCTGGGCCTGGGAAAGAGCATCGGAATAAGTCAGACCCCGACGGGTCATGGAATCGAGAATATAGTTGCAGGTACCGTTCATAATGCCGCCGACCTGCAGAACGTCCTGCACCCGACGAGCCCGTTCCAGCTCGGAGAGCCAGCCGATGCCGCCGCCTACCGCAGCGGTGCAGCGGAAGCCGACACCCTTTTCTCTGGCAAGGGGCAGCAGCTCGTCGTAGAAGGTAGCCACCAACGCCTTGTTGGAGGTGACGATATTCTTGCCTGCCTCGATGGACGCCCGGACAAATTCGTAAGCCGGGTGCAGTCCGCCCATGGCCTCCACCACTGTATCGATAGAGTTGTCCTCCAGGACGCTCTTAAAATCCTTTGTTACCTCTGCGTCGGGCAAGGTAATGTCCTCCAGGCAGACCACCTTTACCACCTGCATATCCGCGCGCTGGCTGACCAGATCGTAAAGACCCTTTCCCACCACGCCAAAACCAAGCAGACCGATCCGCATTGCAATTTCCTCCAAATCCTCTGTCTATTGCATGCAAATGCTTTTAAGCTGAAAACACTTGCTTTTTTACCGGAAACAGTATATCATATAGCTTATCAAATTGCAACTGTATCAAAAAAACAAGTTTTTCCGGGAAATGGCGCTATATTTGTGCATTTGGCAAAGAGAAAGACGGCATTTTCCGGGGGAGGTTTTCATGCTGTACCATTCCACACGATCTGATAGCAGCTTTGTAGACAGCGCCCAGGCAGTTTTGTCCGGCCTTGCGCCCGACGGCGGCCTGTATGTGCCGGAAAAGCTGCCGAGAATAGATGTAGCCGCCTGCCTGAAGGAGGATACCAAGGCACAGGCAAAGCGGATCATCTCCGCACTGCTTCCGGATATTCCGGATATGGACGTATTGGTGGACCGGGCGTATACCGGCAAATTCCAGACCGAGGAGCTGACACCTACGGTGGACACCGGTACCTTCACAGTTCTGGAGCTGTTCCGGGGACCTACCTCTGCCTTTAAGGATGTGGCGCTGTGCATGCTGCCCCAGCTGCTCACTGCCGCCAAAAAGGAAAAGGGGATGCAGGAGGATATTTTGATCCTCACCGCCACCTCCGGTGATACGGGCAAGGCTGCCCTTGCCGGCTTTGCGGATGTTCCGGGCGTCAAGATCTGCGTGTTCTATCCTAACGGCGGCGTATCCAGGGTTCAGCGTGCCCAGATGGTCACCCAGGAAGGCAATAACGTAGCGGTGTGCGCCGGGGAGGGCAACTTTGACGAAGCCCAGACCGGCGTGAAAAACATTTTCGCCGCCGCTGTGGACGGCAAGCTGCCCGGCAAAGACGGCTGCCGTCTGTCCACTGCCAACTCCATCAACATCGGCCGCCTTGCTCCTCAGATCACTTACTATTTCAAGGCGTATGCAGATCTTCTGCGCCGGGGAAAGATCGCTATGGGTGAGGAAGTGAATTTCTGTGTTCCCACCGGCAACTTCGGAGATATTTTGGCAGGCTACCTGGCAAAGGAAATGGGACTTCCCGTAGGCAGACTGATCTGCGCCTCCAATGCCAACAATGTGCTGACCGACTTTATCAATACCGGCGTTTATGACCGCCGCCGGCCTCTGCACAAGACCCTGTCTCCCTCTATGGACATTCTGGTCTCCTCCAATCTGGAGCGGCTTTTATACCTGATGTCCGGGGATACGGCGTTGGTGGCAGGACTGATGGACCAGCTGAACACCCAGGGCTTCTACTGCATTCCCGAGGGCCTGCGTATGGCTATTAATGACAGCTTCTGGGCAGGCTGCTGTAACGATACCGCCGCCCAGGCAGCCATTGCCCGTGTCTGGCAGCGGGAAGGCTACCTCTGTGACACCCATACTGCCACCGCATGGGCAGTGGCAGAAGATTATGTAAACCAAACCGGCGATAGTAGGCCCATGGTGGTGCTGTCCACCGCATCCCCCTATAAGTTCCCGGCGGCGGTGCTGTCCAGCCTGGAAGCACTGACGGATACCGATGAATTTGGCCAAATGGAGCGTCTGGCGGAAAAGACCGGCGTTCCTGTTCCTGCCAACCTTACCGGACTGCAGGAGAAGCCGGAGCGGCATACCGATGTAATTGCAAAGGAACAGATGCTATCTTATGTAATGGATCTGTAAAAATGATCGTGTCATTCTGAGCGAAGCGAAGAATCCGCATCTGCAAAGAAAAAACAGGAGAGATACATATGAAACGAGTAACCATTCGTGTACCGGCGACCACTGCCAACTTAGGCCCGGGCTTTGACGCCTTTGGCTGCGCCCTGAGCTTGTATACCGATGTGACCTTTGAGGAAACGGAGTCCGGACTGGAGATCACCGGTTGCGACGAGGAATACACAGGGCCTGATAACCTTGCCTATGTTTCCTACTGCGCGGTGCTGGCATCCTTAAGTGAAGAGGTCCGGGGCGTGAAGATCCATATCGATGCCCAGATCCCCATTGGCAGAGGCCTCGGCTCATCCGCCGCCCTGCTGGTGGCAGGCGCCATGGGCGCCAATGTGCTCCGGGGCAACCGGCTGTCCACCCAGGGTCTTTTGAACATCACCAATGCCATGGAAGGTCACCCGGATAATCTTGCCCCCGCTTTCTACGGCGGGTTGACCGCATCTATGGTGGATAACGGCCTGCCTGTGACCGTGAATTTCCCGCTGCACCCGGACTGGGATTTTATTGCCCTGATCCCGGACTTTCACCTTGCTACCACCTTTGCCCGAAGTGTGCTGCCGGTAGAGCTTCCCCGGGCGGATGCTGTTTATAACATCTCCCACGGCGCCATGGTGCTGAAAGCCCTGGAGCTGGGCGATGAAAAGCTGCTGCGCAACGCTATGCAGGACCGGCTGCATCAGCCCTACCGGAAAAAACTGATCCCGGATTACGATGCCATTGAAGCCTTGGTCCGTACCACCGGAGCAGGCTTCTGCCTTAGCGGCGCAGGCCCGACCCTGCTGTGTATCACCCGGGATAAGGCGCTGGAGGAAAAGCTGGCAAAAAAACTTCACAGCATTACGGAAAAAACATGGCAGATCATTCCGCTGCATGTGGAATTTGAAGGCGCAAGAATATTAAGCCAAGAATAAAAAAAGGAGCTGCATTGCAGCTCCTTTTTTATGTACATTATTCCACTTCGGAAAGCTCGATGGTCATTTCCTTCTTGGGGATCAGGAAACGGCGGGTGGCGAACAGACCGGCGATACACAAAACACAGGCTATATTGCTTAAAGGATCGTCGTGGCTTAAGATGACATGACGGGAGATCGCTACGATCAGCACCTCCAGGGTGTTTGCCGGGGTCATGTCCAGCAGCATCCGCACAAACTCCAGACCGACCACAATGGTCAGAATGTTGTGCAGGTAGTTATCCAAAGAGACAAAGTAGCCGGCAGTGGTCGTCATTTTAAGGACGTCCAGACCCAGCTTGTAAAGCTCCAGACCCAGCATGCCGATGAGCACGATGAGGGTCATGAATGCGATGATCCGTTCAATGGTGTGCAGGACCTTGTGGATGAAGTCCTCGGACTTTTTGCGCAGGGTTTCCGGTTGTTTTTGCTTCATTTCTTGCATAACAGGACCTCCGGTGTGATTTTTGATTAGTTGGAGAGATTTTTGTTGTTTTTCGGCTTTTGCTGCTGCTTGAGCCAGATTGCCATAACAAGACTGTGAGGCAAAAGCTTTACCATCCGGACCTGCATCCGCACCGGAAAACCGTGGATGGACACATCCTTTTTGCTCTTGTACAGATCCTTAAGGCCTGTAGCTACCACATCAGATGCCGCGTACAGCCGGTCAAAGTACTGGACCTTGGAATCGTTGGTTTTCATGGCGTGGTCGAAAAACTCCGTTTTGACCCAGCCGGGATTCATAGCCATCATCCGGATACCGCTGCCCCGGAGCTCACGGATCATTGCCCGGGTGTAGCTGAGGACGAACGCCTTGGTCGCGCCGTAGGTGGTGATGTAAGGCACGGGCTGGAAGGCGGACAGGCTGTCCAATTGCAGAATATGGCTGCCCGGCTTCATGTAGGGCAGAGTCAGTCGTGTCATAGCCACCAGCGCCTTGCAGTTTAAGTCGATCATCCGGTATTCTTCCTCGGCGGGAATGCTCTGAAAGCCGCCGAATTTACCAAAGCCTGCGGCGTTGACCAGGAGGGCGACCTCCGGCTTTTCCGCTTCCAGAAGGGCGGCGTACCGCGCAAAACTTTCCGGATCGCATAGGTCCATGCTTATCGGACGGACGGGAACAGCGGTATCTTTTTGCAATGCGGAAAGGGCGGTCTCCCGGCGGGCAATGGCCCAAATCTCATCTACCTTGATATATTGGGAAAGCTGCAGCACAAATTCCTTTCCCATGCCGGAGCTTGCTCCGGTAACGACAGCGATTTTCATAAACAACCTCTTTGCTATCAGAATTCTCTTAAAAACTTTTTTGCGGCATCCAGAAGAACGGTTTTGTCATTGGGCAGGATTTCATCCTGCACCTGGGTGAGAAGATGCGTCATGCAGGCGCCGATGTGAGGACCGGGCTCTGCGCCCAGCGCCAGAATATCTCTGCCGTTGAGAGCAAGATCGGCAACTGTCAGACAGGCATCCTCCTGGGCGATCTCTGCAAGCAGGACTTCTACCTGAGTAAAGCTGTCGGCTTCCTGCTCAGTGCCTGTGCCCTTGGCGGAAAAATCCGCTTTTTGCAAGGTCAGAAGATCGTAAACAGCTTCCTTTCCGAATTTTCCCAGACGACGGCGGAGAAGCTTTTTGTCCGGTTCAAGGGGAAGCATGTGACCGGCAATCAACATGACGACTTGCTCCCGCAGAGCGTTGGGGGCTTTCAGCCGACGCAGGATATCGTCTGCCATTTTGGCGCTTTCCTCGGCGTGACCGTAGAAATGACCTCTGCCGTTTTCGTCCTGTGTGAAAGCAGGTACTTTGCCAATATCGTGAAGCAGTGCTGCCCATCTCAAAGTCAGCTTATTGGGTACGGCCTCTACCACATGAGCAGTGTGGGTGTAAAGATCATAAGCATGGTGAGGACTGTGCTGTTCAAAGCCTACCATGGGTTTTAGTTCCGGAATAACTTGGGTAAGGATGGGGGCAAACCGCTGCATATCCCCAAAGGTCACCAGGGGGAGAAGTTTACATAACTCGCCAAAGACCCGCTCCCGGGCAAGTCCGTCCATAAGGGGAGCAAGCTCCTCCATGGCCTTTTCCGTGTCCCGTTCGGGGATCAGACCAAAGCGTACCGCAAACCGGACACCCCGGAGGATCCGCAGGGAATCCTCCCGGAACCGGACCTCGGGATCGCCAACGGCGCGGAGAATGCCCCGCTGAAGATCCTTTTTGCCGCCCCAGGGATCGATGATCCCTTTTCCGGGAGCGTATGCCATGGCGTTGACAGTAAAGTCCCGACGGCTCAAGTCTTCCTGTACTGTGGATACAAAGTTGACCCAGTCCGGGTGCCTGCCATCGGTATAGCCACCCTCGGAGCGGAAGGTGGTGATCTCGTACTGCTGGCCCTTTAGGATCACGCCGATGGTGCCATGCTTCTCACCGTTACGCACCAGAGAGTATTGGGAGAAAACCTGAGCAGTCTCCTCCGGAGTGGCGGAGGTACAAAGGTCGTAGTCATGGGGCTGCAGTCCCAGCAGATGATCCCGGACACAGCCGCCTACTGCGTATGCCTCAAACCCGGCTTTTTCCAGCTTGCGGATGCAGAACCGGACGGCCTCCGGCAGATACATTTCCCCGGGATTCTTCACCCCCGGTTGCTTGCCGGTTTTAAAAGAGGGGATATTGCACACGTTCCAGATCGCCATGGACAGATAAAAGAGCCAGTTTTCGCCCCACAGGCTAACAAGGCAGAAAAACAGGGCTGCCTGGTTACAGAAGGCAAAGGCCTTCCGGCTGCCGGAGGAAAGATCCAGCGCTGTGCGATGATAGCCGCAGAGCATCAGGAAAATGCAGGCAAGCAGAGGGAAGAAGTAAAGCTGCCATTGGGGGTCAGAGCCCCAGATCCGGTACTGGGCAACGGTATGCACCATAAAATAGCCGGTGACGATCCCGTGGAACAGGAAGGAGGGGCGCAGCTTTTTCAGCCTGCACCAGCCTGTGTATGCCAAACTGGCGGCAGCGGCTAGTCCGATAATACCGGATAACCGGGCAAAGGTGTCCCGGAAAGCAAACATGGTCTTTACCGAGAGGATCAGGACCCCCACAGCGGCAACGCCGTTTCCCACAGCATCGGGCAGGGAGGCAGGGAACATCTGATGGTAGCCGGGCTCCGGACCGAGAGACCGCAATGTCAGAAACAGCAGCGCCATAGCCGCGGCGGTAAAGAGGAATAGAAGGATCAGGGCAGGATGTCCGGGAATCAGCAGTCCCTTTTCGTCCATGCCACCCTCTGTCAGCCAGATCCGCAGAATAGCGCCCAGTCCGCCGGCAGCTAAAATATAATAAGGTAAAAGATTGGGTTTGAGCAGTTTCTTCATATGTCATCCTCCGGGAAGATCATTTAAATAGGGAGATCAGGGAAAACAGACCGGTGAGCAGCGGCTGATGGAGCAGATAGATCCAAAGGGAGTGCTTGCCGCAGCTCTGTAAAAAGGCAAGGACGGGATTGGTTAGATTTGCGCCGGGCAAAAGACTTTCCTTGCGGCGGTATAAGGTCTTACCCAAAACAGCGCCCAGCAGGAAGAAACCCAAATTGGGAAACAGGGGGAAGTAATCCGCTGAGACAAAGCCGGGATACAGCACTCCAAAAGGCACAAGCCAAGGAAAGGATACTCGCACATTGGCATCCAGATAGAAGCCAAGTGACATCATCGCCACACCCAAAAGGGCGAGGATCGCCGGATGCAGCCTCCGGAACAACGGCCAGCTGAGCATACAAACGCCAAGGCAGTGAAGAACGCCGAACCAGATGATCATGCCTTCCCCCGCAAAACCAAGGGCAACCGTTCCAGCGGTGACGGCGGTACAAAGCAGACCGCAGGCAAAGACGATCAGCCCCCGACGGACAGACCGGCTGCCAAGAGTGACGCTAATACCGGAGATCAGCAGAAACAGTACGCCGCCCCAGTCCCGGATAAACAGGAAAGCAGGGGGGTAGCGCCAATCCACCAGTCGGTATAGCTCCACCATATCATAAAGCAGATGAACGACCACCATTCCAAGGATGCAGATGCCCCGCAGGGCGTCTAACTCCCATATGCGTTTTTTCATACCGGTGGATCCCTGCCTTTCCGAAGCCGTATTTTGACTATTATATCAGTAAAAAGCGGACATTTCTACCCCTTGCAGGAAAAATTACACTTGTTTCTGCGAGGGGACAGGAGTATAATAATGGAAATTGCAAATTCTCTGGAGGAAGATAACATGCTGATCAGTTTGATCCTGACCCTGACAGTTTTGGGCGGCTTTTGGATCTGTTATGCAAGCGGCGCGTTTTACGGATTTACCTGGCTGTGGGCGCTGCCGGTAAGCTTTGCGGGACTGTTTCTTTTGCTGCTCGCCCTTGCCTTTGCTTTTCTGTGGATCGCCTGCCAGCTGGCAGACAGCGACAAGCCCCAGGAAAAGGATAGTAAATTCTACCGCTCTTTGGCGAATTTGTATGTGGCGGCGCTGATCCCCTTGGTTCGAGTCAAGATCACCACCCGGGGTCTGGAGAAGACGCCCAGAGAAGGCCGCTTTATGCTGGTGTGCAATCACCTGCATGAGGCAGACCCGGCGATCCTTTTACATTATTTTAAAAAGAGCCAGCTTGCCTTTATCTCCAAGCAGGAAAACAAGGATATGCTCATCGTGGGAAAACTGATGCCCAAGCTGCTGTGCCAACTGATGAACCGGGAGAATGACCGGGAAGCGCTGAAAACCATTCTGAAATGCATCCAGCTTTTGAAAGATGACAAGGCATCCATTGCCGTATTCCCCGAGGGGTATATCCGGGAGGACCGGAAATTCCACCAGTTCCGCCCCGGTGTTTTCAAGATCGCACAGAAGGCCAACGTGCCCATCGTTGTCTGTACTGTCCGGGATACCCATAAGATCATACCCAATTTTCTTAAGGGTGAATCCACAGACGTGGAGCTGCACCTGCTGGAGGTCATCCCCGTGGAGGAGATCCAGGGAAAGACCACAGTGGAGATCGCCGACCGGATCCACACTATGATGGCGGAGGACTTAGGTCCGGAGTATAAGCCGGCAGAGGAATAAAGGACTTGATTTACACAGGCAGAATCTGTATAATAAACAAAAATTATTCCCGCATGGAGGAAAGAAAATGAAGAACAGCGAGAAAACACTTGAAATGATCGTTAACCTCTGCAAAAACAGAGGCTATGTTTATGCCGGCTCCGAGATCTACGGTGGTCTGGCAAACTCCTGGGACTACGGCCCTCTGGGTGTAGAGTTCAAGAACAATGTGAAGAAGGCGTGGCTGAAGAAGTTTGTCCAGGAGTCCGACTATAATGTGGGTCTGGACGCCGCTATCATTATGAACCCCACCACCTGGGTCACTACCGGCCACGTAGGCTCTTTCTCCGATCCTCTGGTGGATTGCAAGGGCTGCGGCTCCCGTCAGCGCGCTGACCAGCTGATCTCTGCTTCCGAAAGCGGTAAGCAGGTCAACGTGGACGCCATGGACAATGACCAGATGAACGCCTTCATCGCCGAGCATGAGGACGTGGTCTGCCCCAACTGCGGCAAGCATCACTTCACCTCTATCCGGAACTTCAACCTGATGTTCCAGACAAAGATCGGCGTTACCGAGGACTCCTCCTCTGTGGCTTACCTGCGTCCCGAGACCGCCCAGGGTATCTTCGTCAACTTTGCAAATATCCAGCGTACCACCCGGAAAAAGCTGCCCTTCGGTGTCTGCCAGGTGGGTAAGGCTTTCCGTAACGAGATCACTCCGGGCAACTTCACCTTCCGTACCCGTGAGTTTGAGCAGATGGAGTGCGAGTTCTTCTGCCAGCCGGGTACAGACCTGGAGTGGTTTGCCTACTGGAAGGACTACTGCGTCAACTGGCTGAAGAGTCTGGGTATCAAGGAAGAGAGCCTGCGTCTGCGCGACCATGATCCCGCAGAGCTGGCGTTCTACTCCCGGGCTACCACCGATATCGAGTATCAGTTCCCCTTCGGCTCCGGCTGGGGTGAGCTGTGGGGCATTGCTGACCGTACCGATTATGACCTGGGCCGCCATCAGGAGGCTTCCGGCAAGAATCTGGAGTACTACGATCAGGAGAAGAACGAGCATTATATCCCCTATGTCATCGAGCCCTCTCTGGGCTGTGACCGTGTGGCTCTTGCCTTCCTGTGCGAGGCATACGATGAGGAGGTCGTCGGTCAGGACAAGAACGGCAAGGACGATGTCCGGACTGTTCTGCGGCTGCACCCGGCTCTTGCACCTTTCAAGGCTGCGGTCCTGCCTCTTTCTAAGAAGCTCAGCCCCAAGGCTGAGGAGATCTACCATATGCTCCAGAAGGACTTTATGGTGGACTTCGATGATGCAGGCTCTATCGGCAAGCGCTACCGCCGTCAGGATGAGATCGGCACACCTCTGTGCATCACCGTGGACTTCCAGACTGTGGGCGACGAGACCACCGAGGCCGACGACTGCGTTACCGTCCGTGACCGTGACTCCATGGAGCAGGTCCGGATCCCCATCGCCGAGCTGAAAAACTATATCGCCGAAAAGTGCGCATTTTAATAATGTATAATATAACAGTCGCCCCGGAGATTTTCTCCAGGGCGGCTGCATTTTACGGCTGATTGACAATACCTGCAAACAACGGAAGATTATCCTGACTGGTTATCAGGAACAGGAACGGCCTGTCTAAGGTGAATTGTACAATCTCTTCTGCTAAGCTGTTAGTGTCTGCCCGCAGAACGGTATATGCTGCGGCGGTAACGCCTTCTTCGTCAATGGCCACCCGAACAGCATGATCCGCGCTGTACAGGGAAGCTTGGTGATCGGGGAAGATGGTGGAAAAATCAGCTAAGTCGGGATTAAACACATCAGTGATGCCGAGATTTTTTAATGTGTCGGTAAGGTCTGTCTCTGCAGTTATATCAAATTTGGGGACAGACAGATCCACTTTGACATGAAGAGGTAAGGTTTCCGTGTTTCCCAGTATGGTAGAAACCGCTTCTCCGGATTCCAGTACGGATCGAGGTGTTTGATCCTTGTTGGGAAGGATCAGCCACATCCGGCTTCCGTCATCCAAATTCAGACAGGTAGCGCTGAAATCAGTTCCCCGGAAATAATCACTGTATGTCACCTGCTTATTCATAAAGGTGCAGGTCATATCACCCTCTGGGCTGTGAAATATGTTTAGGGTATTGTTCTCCTCTGAAAATTCGCAATCATCGTTCCATTTGGCTTGGTACAGAACAGTAGATGCCAGCGCCAAAACGGTGTTATCTTCAAAGCTGTTTTTTTGCGCTTGCTCATGGAGTAGACCGTTGGTTTGTTCGTTCAGCCATGACTGCAAGGCGCGGTCCATTTCCTGGCTGCCCAAATCTCCCTGGTAGACTGATGCGTAGTAGTAGGTTGCCAGATTATTTACTGTGGTGGGAGTGTAGCTGTACTTGCCATCCAGCCAAAGAGAATTTGCCAGTATGCTGTACATGGCATTGTCATTGCAGTAGTGGGCGTTCCACACATGACCTGCCTGGGTGCGTAGGCTCTCTAAATTATCCTGTCTTATTAAATCCAGGATCTGGGACTGACTGCGGCCACCGGTAATCTCTGCCAGCATTGCGAGGGCCATGTAGGTATTAAGAGGGGAACAGACAGCATTTTTCGTTCCTGCTCCGGAAAGGAGAGCGGGAATAACTTGAGTAAAATAAGATTCCGTGCCGCCGGCATACCCTTCTGGCTGATCGTGCTGTCGGTTTTTACTTACGCGCCAAGCCTTAATAGCTTCTTGGTCGTTTGAGGATTCTGGATAGGGCACCATTTCTGGGTACACCGGCGAGGCGATTAAGCTGCTGGCGCGTACATTCCGAGGCGTAAACAGGGCGGAAATAAAAACGGCTGCGGCAAGTATGGCGGCAACAGGACCAATCCAGTGGGCATGTTTTTTGTGACGGGGCTGAGCGGCTTCTGCAATATGACCATCGCTAATCTCGGTTAACGCATTTTGAATGATCTCGCGTTTCATCGAAAATCCCCTCCTTAAATAAGTAGTCTTTCAGTTGGTTTCGCAGGCGGCTGAGGCGGACGGTCAGGGCGTTGATGCTCAAATGCTCTTGTAAGGCAAGTTCCTGTAGGCTATCGCCAAACCAGTACCGCCGCAAAAAGATCCGTCGGTTGGCGTTGCTTAGGGTGTCTAAAAAGCGGTCAATGGTCCGGCCTAATTCCCGGGCATCCAGAACCTCTTCCAAAGTGCTGTCCGGGATGATACCGGCTAACTCATCAAGGGATACCCAGTATGAATTGTTTCGTTTTTGCGCCCTTTGAAAACGCAGTTTTTTTAGAGAAATGTTCCGGCAGATTCTGTGGATATAGCCTGCCAGCGAGTTGGGGCGCTCCGGTGGGATGGCGTTCCATATGGCCAGATATGTATCGTTGACAACTTCCTCTGCGTCTTCGTTGTCGGATAAAATATTGGTTGCTGTACGGTGGAGCTGCCTGCCGTATTTGGCGGCCAGGGCATCCAACGCGATTTCCAGCCGATTCCACAATAGCTCTAGAATCTGTTTATCGTCCATGCCTGTTACCCCCTCTCACTTATATACTACCAATTTCGGGAAGAATCTTACATTTATTATATAACAAATATGTATAATTTTGAAGCATTGCGTTTATACTGCCAGCATTAACATACTGTAGGAGGTAGCTTATGAAAGTACGGGAGATTATGACTGGCGCTGTGATCAAGATCCACCCGGAGGAGACGGTAGAGGTGGCTGCCCGGGCGCTGACACATTATAATATAGGGGCGCTGCCGGTATGCGACGATAAGGGAGCTTTGTGCGGTATGGTGACAGACCGAGACTTGGTGACCCGGTGCGTGGCATCCAACCAATCCCCCGCCACAACCACAGTCCGGCAGGTGATGACAGCCCAGGTGCTGACGGTGCAGCCGGATATGGATGTGGGGGTAGCAGCGCACCTGATGGGCAGACAGCAGATCCGCAGACTGCCGGTGGTGGAAAACGGGAAAGTGTGCGGTATGGTGAGCCTTGGAGACATGGCAAACCGGGAGGACAGTGTCATGGATGCGGCAGACGCCTTGACGGAGATCACCAGCAATATTTCTAATCGCTGAGCATGTGAAAGTTGCACAAAAAATGTGTTGTTTTCTTAGGAAAACAGACGAATTAAAACACAATCAAAAAAAGCAAAAAAATTTCAAAAAAACCCTTGACAAATGCCGGCTGTAATGGTATCATAGGCAAGCTGTCCGATGAACGGCAACCCGCCGGGAGGTCAGCAAACAGCTGTACCTTGTAAATTGAATAACGCAAAGACGAACTATAACACCTTGGACAATTGATGAATTGTTTAAGTTTCGTGTAAAAACGAATTTAAGCCAACGAAAATTCTTGAGTAATATTGCTAGAAGCAAATTATTCAAAAACTTGATTTGAGGCGCTTCGGCGCTTTAGATACAAATTTTTGAGAGTTTGATCCTGGCTCAGGACGAACGCTGGCGGCGTGCCTAACACATGCAAGTCGAACGGGGTTAATATGAAAGCACCTTCGGGTGCGGAAGTTTTAGCTTAGTGGCGAACGGGTGAGTAACGCGTGAGAAACCTGCCTTTCAGTGGGGGACAACAGTTGGAAACGACTGCTAATACCGCATAACATCTTTTGGAGGCATCTCTGAAAGATCAAAGCTTTATGTGCTGAAAGATGGCCTCGCGTCTGATTAGCTAGTTGGCGGGGTAACGGCCCACCAAGGCGACGATCAGTAGCCGGTCTGAGAGGATGAACGGCCACATTGGGACTGAGATACGGCCCAGACTCCTACGGGAGGCAGCAGTGGGGAATATTGGGCAATGGGGGAAACCCTGACC
>JAZNZT010000060.1:0-2728 GCA_045595075.1 Faecousia sp. | reverse complement strand
TGTCAAGAGAAACATGGGTAACACTTAGGGAAGAGACATGGGTTACAGTCTCCGGATGTGTCGGTTCTGGATGGTGTGGTCAACGGCATCCACAACTGCGATCTGGTAGTTGCGATAGATGACCCGGAAAGTTTCTCCATCACCCGGTCTGATCTCAAGGTAAGTATCCTTCATGGTTTCACTCAGGTACACCTGGATCGGGCCGAAGCGAAGGTATCCCCAATTGTTGACCTTGACCATTCTGGCACCTTCATCGTACACGAACTCCCGGGGAGCTTCGTATTGGCGTGCGCTGGGTTGATAGACCGATGCCGGAGCCTTCTGTCCCAAAGCTTCGTGGGGGCGGATCTCGTTGTACCGCCACCGCCAGTCCTCCAGCAGCCGTTTGGCGTGCTCCAGATTGGCGGGGGTTGTGCGAAGTGCTTCCGCTTTCATGGTGCGGTGGAATCGCTCCACCTTACCCTGGGTCTGCGGATGCATGATCCGTCCGTGGAGGGGCAGCACATCCAGATCCATGAGCCACCGCTCGAACTGAGTGTATCCTCCACGGAACCCCGAGAACTGAGAACCGTTATCTGTCAGGATTGAATTAGGAAGTCCGTATTCCTGAAACGCCAGAAAAACACTATCTTTCACGCCGGTAGCAGAACTTTTAGGCGTGATTTGAATGCAGAATCGGGAATGGTCATCCAGGATATCAAGGGGAAAGCAGCGGCTGCCATCGCCCAAAAGGAAGTCTCCCTTAAAGTCCATCTGCCACAGGTCGTTGCATTTCTCACGCTCAAAGCGCTGGAAAGCCCTGTGCTTCTGCGATTCCTCTGAAGTGACGAACCCATACCGCTTGAGGATATTGCCGCAGGTCTTTGCACTGGGGATACCCTTGTAACCGGCAGCTTCCAAAGCAGCCTTGATCTTCCTGCCGCCCCAGGCCGGGTTGGAGGTTCGGACATTCAGGATTAGCTGCTCCGTTTCCCAGGCTGTTTTGGAAGGCTGACGGTGCGGACAACGGCTTTGGTCACAAAGCTGTTGTCCCTCACTGGCACGGTTGAGCCACTTGTAGCCGGTCTTCCGACTGATTTCATAGTCCTGGCACAGTGCAGAAAAAGGCTTCTCATGCTTCCCTGCCGCCTCCACAAATCGTTCTCTTTGCTTCATAACAGTATCTGTCTCCCAAGGCATCTGACACACATCCTTTGCTGGTCTGATGCTCTTATTCTAGCAGAAACTGTTACCTATGTCTCTTCTCTACCTGTTACCTATCTTACTTCTCTATACACATTGGCCGTCCGCCAACAAATTGCAACGCAATTTGTTGGTTTTCCGCAGGAAAACAATTGGTTATCGCCTTACGGCGATGTGATTTTGTTTCACAAAATCACGCGGACGAGCGATGCTCGCCCCTACGATGTCTAACAAAACTGCCCGACAAACGGGAATTGGCAAAGTTCGGTTTGCGTTCTGCTCAGCGGTTTATGATTTTTTTCTGCTCACCGTCATACAGCAAGATGCCGTAGCCGAAGCCAAAGCCGCCACCGTTTTCCATGTAGGAGATCATGTTGCGCTGCAGGGTTGTATCCCTGGGCAATTCATGGATCTGATCTGTACAGACAGAGCCGAAGATTCGCCAGCTGTCCTCAAAGGATTCTCTGGGTGTTACATCCACCACATCAAACAGCCCGGCAAAGGCTTTCAAATTAGAGCCTTCCGGGAACACCTGCTCCACATAGGGAGGAAACAGCATCCAGGTATTGCAAACCACCGGCAGTATGCTTGTCTTTAAGTCTTTTTTCAAAAATTCATAGGCCTGCTGCAAGGAATCCAGACAAAGCTCCGCCGTAAGCTTGCCGGAAGAAGGAATATGGCAGGCATACACCAAATCTCCCCGATTCAGCGCAAATCCGTTCCAGTCGTAATGCTCTTTGGGAAATTCCCGAATCTGATATTGCAGTCTTCCGAAGGCTGCGAGCTGCCAGTCAAAATGAAGGAAAAACCAGGAGGCAAATACGCCGCATTCCTCGTAAACCTGCCGGCACTCGTCCAGCTTATAGGCAATATCTTTCATGGTATCCCAAAAGATCTCTTCCGGAATTCCCATCCTTTGATACCGCTCCCGGGCGAAAGGTACGCAGTGCAGCCAAAAAAGGAGCTCCGCCATATAACGCGGTTTTCCGCCTGCCGCTTCCCCGGCCTTGGCCAAAAACGCATCGCGCCGCTGCACGGTAATGGCCCGTTCTCCCTCGGCATAAGGCTTTAGAAATGCTTTGGGGGCGAAGGACATATATTCCCGGGACAGTTCTCGGATCGATTCGCCACATTCCCGGTTATAGGCCAGAATCTCCCGGGCATCTGCTTCTTTGATTCCCAGCTTATCTAAAAAATCCATAGTTTCTCCTCATTCTTCCAGCAGGCAGACCGCATGGCAGGCGATGCCTTCTAAATTCCCGGTAAAGCCAAGACCTTCTTCTGTGGTAGCCTTCACATTGACCCGGCCAACATTCATATTCAAAGCCCCGGCGATATTTTCCCGCATGGCATCGATATGATCCTTTACCTTAGGCTTTTGGGCGATCAAAGTTACATCAATATTGCTGATCCGATAGCCGGCTGCCGCCACCTTCTGTCCAACGATCCTCAGCAGCTCTAAAGAATCCGCGCCTTTATATTGAGGGTCAGTATCCGGGAAATGCTTGCCAATATCCCCCAAGCCCGCGGCGCCCAAAAGGGTATC
>JAZNZT010000059.1:0-38106 GCA_045595075.1 Faecousia sp. | reverse complement strand
GCTCCGGTAGTGATGTTACGTATAAGACTTCCGCAACCGACAATACCAAGCTGACAAAGGGTATGGTCTTCGGCAACTGGACCTACATAGGTTCCAATGCCAATGTTAATCTTTCTTCTAGCTTTATTAATCCTAACTTTGGTTCAGCTGCCGGTTATATGGCAGTAAAGCTGAACGATGTCAAGGCAGGCACATATGAGCTGGTGTTCCAGGTTTCCAGAAACAACGCCAACGGTATTGTAGAGATCCTGGTCCTGCCCGGCAATACTGCAAATATTGCAGATGCCATTGCAAACGCAGCCAAGGCCGGCGAGATCGACGGCTACACCGGCGCTCCGACAGAGCAGACAGCCGGCAAGATCACCTTTGAAAACGACGGCAGTTATATCCTTGTTGTCAAGGGCAAAGCTCCCTCCGCGCTGGGCGGCACCGGCTACCGTGCCCGAATCCTTTCTTTGGATCTGAATGCTGCCACCGCAGATGCCAACACCCCCTCTGTGAAGGCGATCGATCCGACACTTCCTGTTGTGCCGGATACAGACGACTCTACAGATTCTGAAAGACCTGCCGCCGACTACATCTTCATCTCGGGCGACGACAAGTCTTATTCCAGCAAGTCTGTCGAAGAGGCAACCATGCTGACCCCAGGCAAGGTGTTTGGAAACTGGGCATTCCTGTATTCTAACGCTACATCCGTGGTGGACGCATACTCTCTCCGTTCCAATATTGGCAGCGATAAGGGTTATCTGGCTATCCGGATTGATTCCGTCAAGGCCGGCACCTATGAGCTGGAGTTTGAGGTAAGCAGGAATAAGGCGAATGGCGTTGTGGAAGTGATCGTGCTTCCCGGCGATGTTGAGCCTACCTCTAAAGCAATTAGCAATCTGATTGACGAAGGCGTTACAGCTATTGGTACACTGGACGGCTATTCAGGCGCGCCCCAGTACCAGACTGCCGGTAAGGTAACCTTCACCAAGGACGGAAGCTATACCTTGCTGTTCCGCGGTAAGTCTGTATCTCCCCTGAACACAGAGGCAACGGCAGACAGCACCTCTTACCGGATCCGTCTTGCTTCCCTTACTTTGAAAGATGCAAAGGCAGATAAGGATACCCTTTCTGTGAATCCCAAGCTGCCTCCCGTTCCTGCGCCCAACTTTGTGTTTAACTCCGGAAACGACACCACCTATACCCCCAAGGGTACAGAAGAGGAGGGCAACCTGCTGGTTGGCAATATGGTCTTCGGCAACTGGAGCTACATTGACGCAACCAGTACTACAACGGTTACACCTAGCTATGTTCAGGGCGTGTTCTCCAAAGCGGGTTCCCACATAGTCCTGCGGCTCAACGGCATCAAGGCAGGTACCTATTCCTTGTCCATGATAATACCCCGCTTCAAGACCGGCGGTGTGCAGGATGTATATATCTTGCCTGTGTCGACCCTTACATCGGATACCTACATGAACTACCATCTTCCCACCATGGAAAGCATCGGCACCATTGACTGCTACTCTAAGGCGAAGGAAAAGCAGTCTCTGGGCAACGTGGAATTCCTCCAGGACGGCGACTACCTCCTGGTGCTCCGCAGTAAGGCTGTTTCTCCGCTGAACACAGAGGCAACAGCGGAAAGTACGGATTACCGCATGCGAATTACCTCTCTGACGATGGTGAAAACAAATGAGAAGGCCGCACATTCCGTATGGTCTATCGATCCGGATCACTATGTGTACAAAGAAGAGATCTATGACCCCATCAATGTAGGTTCTCCCTTCGCCGGTCAGTACTCCGTTTCCGGTATGACTGCAGTTGCCGAGATCAACGGTCATGACTACTACTATGTGCCTCTTCGCGGCGGCGGAATGTATGTCTACGATCTGGACACCATGACCACTGTGGATTTTATAACTGGTACACCTGCTGTTCCCCGTGGCTGTGTAGTGGATAACAGCGGCAAGGTCTACATTACCGGCGATACACCGTATATGGGAATCTATGATCCTTACACCAAGGAGTATAAGGAAGTCCGCGCTCCCATGACGAAAACCTTTGGTGCGTATTTCGATGAGAAGACGGATATGCTATATATTACCGGTATACCCGGTGTACTTTCCTACAATACCAAAACCGGTGAATTTAACGATTATAAAGAAAACGCTTTCGAAAAGCAGGATTCCCGATTCAATTACGGTCGATGCATTACCATGTGGGATGGATATCTGTTTATCAATGTATACGGAGTAGATACCACAGGCGATATGCTCTCTGAGATTTGGAAGGTAGACCCCGCTACCGGCAAAAAGGTAGCAAGCCTTAATATGAAGGATCAGTTTGAATCTACCAGAGGCGGCTATATCAAACACTTTGATAATATATCTGCCGTAGATGGCGTAGTTTTCCTTGGATATACTTACAGTAAGGAACTGACTGCCTTTGATGCAGAGACTATGGAAGTGATCAGTTTCCCGGAAAAAACACCGGGTATGACCGGTCAAATCACTGAGGCAGTAGACGGAAAGGTTTATTATACTACATCCGGCGCCCAGGGCGTCTATGAGTTTGATACTGCTACCCGTGAGGTCAAGAAGATCATGGCTTCCTCCGGCGCATTCCGGGGCCAAAACACCCCGGCCATAGAGCTGGATTGCATGCCGGATATCGGCAAGGTCTTTGTCAACTGCGTTAAGAAGGACACCGGTATCATGTTCTACAATGTAGAAACCGGAAAGATGACCAGCGAGACCAAGATGCTGGAGCCTCAGGGTACTACCGGTACATCCTTCCGCACCTTGGCAAACGGCTATCCCAATACCGTTTACATCGGCTGTTACCAGTCTTCGGACTACGGCTATTACGAGATCAACGGCGGTACCTTCAAGACAATGACCAACCCGGCGTCCCAGACCGACAGCTTCGTCTACTACAACGGCAAGATGTACGCCGGTATTTACACCACCGCAGAGCTCCTTATGTACGATGCATCTACCGGTCAGCAGACTATCCTGGCGAATCTGGAGGAAGAGGCAGAGCAGCACCGGATCCATACCATGGCAGCTGGCGATGGCAAGATCTTTATGGGCAGCCTTGCCTTCAATGTAAACAAGTACGGCTACCTGTCCTGGTATGATCTGGAGACAAATGAGTTGTATGTGGAGCGTTTGGGTGAGGGCACAGATTCCGGTTTACAGTATTCCACCATTGTTGAACTGGTGTACGATGACGGCTTGCTCTTCGGCGCCAGCTCCATTGACCTGAGTAACGGACTGGAATCCAAAGCGAAGGAAGGCAAGATCTTTGTCTACGATGTAGAGAATAAAAAGCTTCTTGGCGAGTTTGAACTGGATCTTGAAGGCTATGAGGATGTGCCCTGGATCGCCGGTATCGCCAAGGATCCCAACGGCAAGTGGTGGGGCATGGTGGATGAGACTCTGTTCTCTTTCACTTATGACCGGGAAACCAATACCATGGACTTTGCTTTGGAACTGGAGATCCTGAATGACGGCGTGTTTGAAAGCCGCAGCTCTTCCGCGCTGTTCGGAAGACCCATCCTGTTTGGCGATGACGGCTACATCTACTGCTGCTTCGATTCCACCGGCGGTATGCGGCGGATCAATCCCAACGATCCTAAGGGCGACAATACTTTGATTATGCGGGATCTGCCTCGTGACTATGTGCTGGCTGAGGACGGCGACCTTTACTATATGTCTGGCTCTACCTTGATGAGGCTGGATCTGAACATCCAGAAGAATGATAAGGTGGTTGCCCAGAAGGTCATACAAAAGATCGATGAGATCGGCGAAGTGTCTATCACATTGGCTGCGGTGGTCACCGGCATCCGGGGCTTGTACACCCAGCTGACTGATGCTCAGAAGGCGCTTGTCACAAACTATGATGTGCTTGTGGCAGCAGAGGAAAAGATCAGCAGACTCTACGCAGAAGAAGATGCGGCAAGTGTTGTCGAGATGATCGGTAGATTGGGCGAGATCACAAAGAGAAACAGAAATATGGTCAAGTCTGCACGGAGTGCCTACGATCTTCTGGATGACAGCGTCAAGAGCCTGGTTACCAACTATGATGTACTGCTCGAGGCAGAAAAGGCTGTGGAGAACATTAAGGTCGCCATGGAAGTTGAAAAACTGATCGATGCCATCGATACTGCTACAGATTATAAGGCAGCAGTGAAGGAGGCTCGAAAGGCCTATAATGCCTTGAACGATGACCAGAAGGCGTATGTAGAGAATCTGGATAAGCTGCTAAGCGCTGAGGCATATCTGAGATCTCAGAGCATGCCCTTCACGATTGCAGCTATCAGCACCGGCGGCGTGATCGTGATCGCTGCAGCGGTTGTGTTCCTGGTTCCCGGTATTCGCGCGAAGATCTTTGGCAAGAAAGCAAAAGAACAAAGCGAAGCGGAAACTGAAACGGAAACCGAATAATTGAAAGCGTCCGGCAGGGCATATCGCTCTGCCGGACTTTTCGGGGAATTTAATGTTATGATTGAATATTTCTATCCGGTCGGATGACTGGATATAGGAGATCCTGTATGAAAAATATTTTAAAACGTCCTGTTGCACTGCTTCTTGTGATCTGGATGATCCTTCCGATGGTTACAGGCGTGGCTTTCGCAGCCAAAAATAAAAAATCCATTACCTTTGGAGCGCTTGACGGGAATACCTATTTGACAACGGAAGACCCTAAGCTGGAAAGCGGCAAGGACTTTGGAAAGTGGGCATATCTGGGCGGATTGAATCATTCGACAACAAAGGTAACAGGAAGCTTTATTCAAACCAACCGCTTTGCCTCCGGTATGTGGATGGTTCTCCGGCTAAACAGTCTTGATTCCGGTAAGTACGATTTAGACTTCCACTTTTCCCTTGGTGATGCCCATGTCTATTTGCAGGCAGGTTCTCAGGTCGCGGATATGGAAGCACTTGTGAAAACCCTATCTGCGGAGTCTTCCTCCTATCTGGGACAGCTTAGCAAAGAAACAGATTATGCGATAGAGCTGGAAAAAGACGGGGATTATCTGTTGATCTTCTCCGGCGTAGACGAGAAACATTTCCGTATATCCCGTTTGGATATGACCAGAACAGGTGATACGGTTGTTCCCGAGACTACCACTCCTGCGACAAAACCCGCAGGCGGTACTATCGATGAAGCGCCTGTTATTGAGCAGGATGTGCCCTGGATTCCGATTATTCTGGGCATCTGTACACCAATAGGGATCGCGTTGGTGATTCTGCTTCTGTTCCTTGGTGTTCGCAAGATCATTCCAGTTGCTTCGAAGAAGAAAAAAACCGAAGACGAATCTGAAGCATGATGATTGAAAAGTCCGGCAGGGCATATCGCCCCGCCGGACATTTTTATAGGGGGGAATAGTGGACAAGTTGGGGAAAATATGTTATATTCTAATATGAGATTTTATAGGCCATCAATGGAGGCGGATAAAAATGGGCAAACTGATCGTGATTGAGGGGACGGACGGTTCGGGAAAGTCTACCCAGTTCAAGCTGCTGTCTCAGCGACTGGAGGAAGAAGGGGTAACTTTTAAGCATCTGGTATTTCCCCGCTACACAGAACCCAGCTCGGCGCTGATCCGGATGTATTTGGGCGGGGAGTTTGGAACGAATCCGTCGGATGTAAATGCGTATGCTGCCTCTGCGTTTTATGCAGTGGACCGGTTTGCCTCCTATAAGCAGGACTGGGGTAAGTGGTATGAGGACGGAGGACTGATCCTGTCAGACCGTTATACCACCTCCAACGCTGTTCATCAGGCTTCCAAGGAGCCGGAGGAACGGCAGCATGCCTTTTTGCAGTGGCTGTATGATTTTGAGTATGACAAACTGGGCCTTCCCAGACCGGATATGGTGATCTATCTGGATGTGCCTACGGACTATACGGAGAAGCTGATGCGCCATCGGGAACAGGACACCAATACCCAGGCAGACATTCATGAAAAAGATCTGCAGTATCTGGCGACCTGTCGGAAAACCGGTAAAACCGCGGCGGCATACTATAACTGGACGGTGATCCAGTGCGTCCGGGACGGGGCTATGCGTTCCATCGAGGATATTCATGCAGAGATCTATGACACGGTTAAGAAGTGTTTGGAGGGTCAATAATGGTATATGTATTGCTTGGAACAGGCTTTGAGGAGACCGAAGCGATCGTGCCTGTGGACCTTTTGCGCCGTGCCGGCATAAAGGTGCTGACAGTAGGTATTAACGGAAAAACGGTATATGGCGGTCACGGAATCGGCGTGGAAGCAGATATCACTCTTTCTCAGATGGATCTGACCGAAGTGGAAATGATCGTTCTCCCCGGCGGTCTGGGCGGCGTGGCATCTATCCGTGGCAGCCAGAGCGCTATGGATGCTGTAAAATTTTGCTGGGATAACGGTAAGTTTGTAGCGGCCATCTGCGCCGGTCCTACGGTTCTGGCAGATATGCATATCACTGACAATAAAAGCGTTACCTGTTATCCCGGCTGTGAGTCCGGTATGGGAACGGCAAATTGTGTTCCCGGGGCATCGAGCCTTCGGGATGGCAAGCTGATCACCGGTACATCCGCCGGTTGCGCAGTGTCCTTTGCCTTAAAATTAATCGAAGCATTGCGGGGCGAGGAGGCGGCAAAAACCGTCGCGGAGCAGATCGTGATTCGCTGACAGGAGGAATCAGAATGGATAAGGACAATAAGTATCCTGAGCAGGTTTTTGATGAAGCCTGGCTGGATGAGCTTCTTGGCATCCGGGAGACGCCTGCAGAGCTTGGCGTGGACGAGCATGCGGCAGATGCTGCCGGCCTGACCAAGCCGGAGGATCTGGAACTGGAGCAGATCGTCAAGCAGACATTGGCGGAGAACTGGGGAGAAGAACCGGAGAAGAAGTCCGAGCCGGCAGTGGAAATGGATGCGACTCAGCAGTTTGCCCCTGTTGAAGAACCGGAGCAGATAACTGAAGATCCCATAGCGGAGAAATCCCCGGAAAAGATGGAGCAGGGGGCTCGCAAGGTGCGACCGGCATGGAAAAAAGGATACGGACTTTTCGGCATTCCCCATCTTGTTTCTACGGCAGTGTGGCTGGTGATCGTTATGGCCATCGGTGTTTCTCTGGGTAGAGTGCTGTGGCTGTGCGCAGCGGATCTGCTGGCCTTTGGCAGAGAGCCTTCGGAAGTTACGATCACCATTACCCGGGATGACGATATTTCCTCTGTGGCCAATAAACTGGAACGGGCAGGGCTGATTCGTTACCCTGGTCTGTTTAAATTGTTTGCCGACCTTACCGGAAAAGGCGAGGATATCAGCGTCGGAACATTTACCCTGAACGCGATATACGACTATAATGCTATGATCAATGCCATGGTAGACTACGGTGAGCCTCAGAATATCGTGGAGATTGTGTTCCCGGAAGGTTACAGCTGCGCACAGATATTTGAGCTTCTTGCGGAAAAGAATGTTTGTTCCGTTGCCGATCTGGAAGCGTATGCTGCCAACGGAGAGCTGGATGAATACTGGTTCTTGGAGGGAGTAGAACGGGGCCACAAGTATTGCCTTGAAGGCTTTTTGGCGCCGGATACCTATGAGTTTTATACTGACGACGATCCTAAACGGGTCTTGGAAAAATTCCTGGACGAGTTCGATGACCGGCTTACAGATTCTTTGAAACAGGAATTTACAGAGCTTAATCAGTACCTGTCGGATAAGATGCGCCGCAACGGCTACGGCAGCGATTATATTGCTGAGAATCAGCTTTCCTTGCGGGATGTGGTAATTATCGCTTCCATCGTGGAAAAGGAAACCGCAAGCAACCGGGAAAGTTACAGAATCGCGTCGGTATTCTATAATCGACTAACCAATCAGGCAAACTTCCCCTATTTGGAAAGTGACGCTACCATCGATTACGCAGTCAACTACTACAATAAGGGTGAGTTGATCACGGATGCGCAGATCAACGCCAGCCCCTATCAGAGCTATACCCATAAGGGACTGATCCCCGGACCGATCTGCAATCCCGGCCTGAACAGTCTTGGCGCTGCCTTAAGTCCGGAGGATACAGCATACTATTACTTCCTCTATGATAAGTCCGCAGGAGAGCATGTGTTCTCCAAGACCTTGGCTGAGCATGAGCAGCACGCAAAAGAATTGGAGTAAACAGGATTGAGCAAACTGGAATTATTAAGCCCTGCCGGAGATATGGAACGGCTGAAAATGGCGGTTCTGTATGGCGCGGATGCGGTTTATTTAGCAGGCACGGATTTTGGTATGCGCGCCTTTGCCGGGAACTTCTCCCCGGAAGAATTGCCCCAAGCGGTGGCATTTGCCCACAGCCACGGAGTCAAGGTCCACGCCACAGTTAACACCATGCCTCGCAATGACGAGGTGGTGAGCTTACCGGCATATTTGGAGCGTCTTCAGGATGCCGGAGTAGATGCCTTGATCCTGGCGGATCTGGGTGCGTTTACACTGGCAGGGAAATATGCCCCCAAGTGTCAGCGACATATATCTACCCAGCAGTCTGTTGCCAATTATGAATGTGCAAAAGCATGGTATGATCTGGGTGCTCAGCGGGTGGTTCTCGCCCGGGAGCTGAGCTTGGAGGAGATTCGCACCATCCGGGAGAAAACGCCGAAAGAGCTTGAGATAGAGACCTTTGGTCATGGAGCCATGTGCGTCAGCTATTCCGGACGGTGTTTGCTGAGCAACTATATGACCGGAAGAGATTCCAACCGGGGCGCTTGCGCCCAGCCTTGCCGCTACCAGTATGCACTGATGGAGGAGAAACGACCCGGAGAGTATTTTCCGGTGTTCGAGGACGAGAAAGGTACATATATCCTCAATTCCCGGGATATGTGTATGATCGACCATTTGCAGGAGCTGCAGGATGCCGGCGTGGACTGTATTAAGATCGAGGGCAGAGCCAAATCTGCCTATTATGCCGCGATTGTTACAGGGGCGTACCGCCATGTCATTGATGACATCGCCGCCGGAAGACCGGTAGATCCCGTTTGGCGGGATGAGGTGGACCATGTATCCCACCGAATCTACTCCACCGGTTTTTACTTTGGGCAGCCGGGTCAGTACACCGAAAATTCCCGGTATATCCGCCAGTGGCAGATCTGCGCCATCGTGGAGCAGTGTGATGAGAATGGACTTGCGCTGTGTAGCCTGCGAAATAAATTTGCAAAGGGCGATCGACTGGAAGCGGTAGGTCCGGATACCCGACCCTTTGGCTTTACAGCAGGACAGATGTTGGACGCGGAAAAGAACGAACTGGACGAACCTCGCACGCCCCAGATGTCCTTCTACATTCAGCTGCCGCAACCTGTTCCGGCATATACCATTTTGCGCAAAAGCGTAGACCTTTCCCCAAAATAGAAAACGGAGGTTATCCTATGAGCAGAGCAGATGAAATTTACCGCGCCACATGCCTGGATATTTTGGAAAACGGATTTTATGACACAGACTTGGAGGTCCGTCCCCATTGGGCTGACGGAACGCCGGCCCATACAGTGAAGAAATTCGGTGTTGTCAACCGATATGACCTGCGGGAAGAATTTCCTATTATGACCCTGCGGCGTACATATTGGAAAAGCGCCCTGGATGAGCTTTTGTGGATCTGGCAAAAGAAGTCCAACCGGATCGAAGATCTGGGTAGCCATGTCTGGGATGAGTGGGCAGGAGAGGACGGCACCATCGGTAAGGCATACGGCTATCAGCTCGGTGTAAAGCACCAGTATAAAGAGGGCATGTTTGACCAGGTAGACCGTGTGATCTATGATCTGAAGCATAACCCTGCGTCCCGGCGTATTCTGACCAGCATCTACAATTTTGAGGATCTCCACGAGATGAATCTGTACCCCTGCGCCTATTCCATGACATTCAATGTCTCCGGGAATACCTTGAACGCGATCTTGAATCAGCGGAGTCAGGATATGCTGACAGCAAATAACTGGAATGTGTGTCAGTATGCCATGCTGCTGATGATGATGGCGCAGGTCGCCGGCCTTGAGGCAGGCGAGCTGGTCCATGTGATTGCGGACTGCCATATTTATGACCGCCATATCCCTGCGGTCAAGGCAATGCTGGAGAGAGAGGGTTTTGATGCTCCCAAGGTTACTCTGGATAAGAGCATTACCGATTTCTATGCTTTTACAAAGAACAGCTTCCAGGTGGAAGACTATCAGTACCATCCTTTCGAGTTTGAGATCCCCATGGCAATCTGAGGTGAAAAATGGAACTGATCGTTGCTGTATATGATGACTGGGGCATCGGAAAGGATGGAACGCAGCCAATTGCCCTGTCTGCAGACCGTAAGTTCTTCCGGGAAACGACCCGGGGCGCTATGGTGATTGTGGGCAGACGCACCGTCGAGGATTTTCCCGGCCAAAAGCCGCTGCCTGGCAGAGAAAATGTTGTACTGACCCGGGGGAACGGGCAGGTTCCCGGATTTACAGTCTGCGGAAGCCCTGAGGCAGCTGCAGAGCTGGCAAAAAGCGCGGAGCGTGCATTCGTGATCGGAGGCGGCAGTATTTATCGACAGATGCTTCCTTTTTGCGATTCGGCGTATGTGACAAAGGTACACTGCGTGCCGGAATCGGATACATGGTTTCCTGATCTGGATTCCGACGGGGATTGGTTGCCGCCGGAGGTCCTCCAGTCCGGAGAAGAGAACGGAATTGCCTATGACATCTGTTTGTACCGCCGCAGGAAATAATTTACATAGCAAAAAAGCAGACAAGTTTCGTCTGCTTTTTTTGTGCAATTTATCCGGGGGAACAGGCTTTCTTTTTGCCGGAAGATAAGGTATACTTATTGCACAGTCAGAGAGAACGGAAGTAATTACAAATGCTTTTAAAAAATCCGTGGGCAACCATTTTTACATATTGTCTGGTGATCCCGGCGCTTTTGCTGGTATTGGCTGCAGACAGACTTTGGGCAGGAAATGAGTATCTGCTTTCCGTAAGCCTTGCCGGCGAACGGGAAATCACTGTGGAGTACGGTACGCAGTATGAAGAGCCGGGTGTTAAAGCATCGTTCTGGGGATCTTTTCTTCAGAAAGAGCCGGTGCAGGTACAGGTTGACATAACAAGCAATGTGGATGCTAACAAGCTTGGCAGCTATACAGTATCTTACCGGGCGAATCATAAGGAATATGTGGGAACAGCTTACCGTAGAGTGCATGTGGTGGATACCCAAGCCCCGGTGATCACCCTGCATACGGATCCTGACTATTTTACACTTCCGGGCGACACCTATCAGGAAGAGGGATTTTCTGCAACAGATAACCATGACGGCGATCTGACAGATCGGGTTGTCCGTCAGCAGAGTGAGGATGCTGTTACTTATTCGGTTACAGATTCCTCCGGCAATACAACGGAAATTATCAGAAAAATACTCTACTACGATCCTGTTCCGCCGGAGCTGACCTTGGTGGATGGGGATATAACGGTGTATGCCGGGGATATTTATCAAGAGCCTGGTTTTAAGGCGGTCGATAACTGTGACGGAGATATAACATCTTTAGTAAGCGTTGAAGGCTCTGCTGTTGATACATTCCTGCCCGGCGGCGAATATGTTTTTACATATTCTGTTAAGGATGCTTACGGAAATTGCGCCACAGCCACCCGAAAAGTAAATGTGATTTCCCATCCGGAACCGGAGATCGTAGAGCCGGAAGGCAAAGTGATCTATCTTACCTTTGATGACGGCCCGGGCGCTTATACTGAGGACCTGCTGGCGATCCTCAAAAAATACAATGTGAAGGCTACCTTTTTTGTTGTGGGTACCAACCGGACCGATCTTCTGACGAAAATCGACCAGGAAGGGCATGCCATCGGCATCCACTCCAAAACCCACGCGTTTCACGATATTTATGCCAGCGAGGAGGCGTTCTTTCAAGATCTGCTCGGGATGCAGGAGATCATCCGGGAGCATACGGGAAAAACGGTTACGCTGATGCGTTTTCCCGGCGGCGGCTCCAACACCATCAGCCGGTTTAATCCGGGGATCATGACAAAACTCACAAAACTCGTCAAAGCCCACGGATTCCGATATTTTGACTGGAATGTGGACAGTGACGATGCAGGAAGAGCAAAGACATCCTATGAAGTATACAGCAATGTGATTTCCGGAGTGAAGAACTACGACCATTCCATTGTCCTCCAGCACGACATTAAAGAGTTTAGCGTGGATGCAGTGGAGAGGATCATTCGCTGGGGCATTGCCAACGGTTATCAGTTCCTGCCGTTGACCCAGGACAGCCCCATATGCGAACATACCGTGTATAATTGAGGGTGTAGCAAGGGAAATCGCAGTAGCGATCAAATGAAGGATCCGCCATTCCCAAAAGGGAATGGCGGATCGAGTATATTACAGCCGAACACCGGTAGCTTCCCCAAGAGGAAGATCGTGCTTAAGCCGACGTTTGGCGGCGCGCCGCAAAGAGGTGTCTTCGGGGTAGTCATCCACATTTTTACAGGGATGAAGGAATGCCCACTGGATCATCTGATTGATGCTTGCCTCCGTTTCGTGGAGAGTAAGGATCGCGAATTTTTTTTGGAAATCCACAATGGCAGAACCGCCGGCAAGATCCTCGGACAGCCAAGGGTGCAGCAGCCAGGAGGTGCAGAAGAAGAAACAGGTCTCTATGCCATAATGTTTCTTGAAAAAATCCCGTGCAAGGGCGTAAGCTTTTTCGCAAGCCTCCTCGTTGAGCTTTCCCCGGGGGATATGAACCGAAATACACGGATCGCCCTTGTGCAGTGTATGTTTGTTAAGTGTAATGTCATAACTGCTTTGAATAAGCTCAAATTCCAGACTGCCCAGGCGAAAGATCTCAATATTGAAAAAATGCCGCATCCACATGCGATGAGGAAACCGGGAAATGCCGTAGATTCCCTCCCGTTCCAAAAGGAACTGACCACAAACAGAAAAGGCGTGAGCGGAATCGTAGAAGACGGTATCGTCGATCCCTTTTTCCCGGAACTGAGCCAGCGCCTGCTCACATTTACGGAGATAGATGTACAGGTTCAGTACTTCCACAGGAAGCTGCTCCTGCTGGGCAAATACTTCAAGGTGGGCAGCAAATGCTTCGTCACCTTCGTCATATGCATCCAGCGCGCGGTCAAATTGCTGAGAAAAATCGGCATTGGTACAGCGCTTGTGAATTTCCCAAAAGCTGTTTCTGCCTTCTTCAGCAAGACCGATCCTGTTAAAGAATAATTCAAAATCCATAATAACCTCTTTGTTTAAAAGGCGTGCTGCTCAAGCAGCACGCCTTTTATATTTGGAATAACTTAGCGCTGGATACGACCGGAGCCGTCTCCGCCTGCCAGCTTCTCGACCTCAGCAACAGTGACCATGTTGTAGTCGCCCTCGATGGAGTGCTTCAGAGCGGAAGCAGCAACAGCGAACTCAACTGCAGCCTGAGTGTCCTTGCCGTTCATGATGGAGTAGATCAGACCGCCGCCGAAGGAGTCACCGCCGCCAACGCGGTCGATGATGTGCAGATCGTACTTCTTGGAGAAGCAGTACTCATCCTTGGCAACATTGTAGAGCATTGCGCTCCAGCCGTTATCGAAAGCGGAGTGGCTCTCACGCAGGGTGATAGCGACCATCTCAAAGCCGAACTTATCAGCCAGTTTCTTAGCAACGGACTTGTAGCCTTCGTGGTTCAGAGAACCGGCGTAGATGTCGGTAGCTTCAGCTTCGATGCCGAATACGTCCTTAGCATCCTCTTCGTTGGAGATGCAGACATCCACATACTGGCACAGCTCGGTCATAGCTTCCCGGGCCTGAGCGCGGGTCCACAGCTTGCCGCGGTAGTTCAGGTCGCAGGAGATCTTGATGCCGCGGGCCTTAGCAGCCTTACATGCGTCCTTACAGATCTCAACCACATTGGGTCCCAGAGCCGGAGTGATACCGGTGAAGTGGAACCACTCAGCACCCTCAAAGATGGCGTCCCAGTCAAAGTCAGACTGCTGAGCCAGCTGGATAGCGGAGTGAGCGCGGTCATAGATGCAGACGGAGCCGCGCTGAGAAGCGCCCTTCTCGTTGAAGTAGATACCGACACGGTCGCCGCCGCGGACGATCTTGGTGGTGTCGACACCGTAGCGACGCAGGGAGTTGACAGCGGCCTGACCGATAGAGTGGGTGGGCAGCTTGGTGACATAAGCTACGTCCATGCCGTAGTTAGCCAGGGAAACAGCGACGTTTGCCTCGCCACCGCCGAAGGTGAACTCCACATGATCGCACTGTACGAAACGCTCGTAGTTGTAGGGCTGCAGCCGGAGCATCAGCTCGCCAAAGGTAATTACTTTTGCCATGATTTCAGTCTCCTTATTATGTTGTTAATTAGTTTTCTTCAAAAATAGGGGGGATTACTTACCGGCCAGGCGGTCCAGCATATCCCAGACACCCAGCATATACATCACACCCAGAGCCCGGTCATACAGACCGTAGCCGGGACGGACATTACCGGGACCTTCGTCCCACAGATGACGGCCGTGGTCGGGACGGATATAGCCCTCAAAGCCGCAGTCATGGTAAGCCTTCAGGATTTCCAGAATACCGGTGTCGCCGTCGCAATCCCGGTGGCTGGCTTCGGAGAAGTCGCCGTTGGGGAAGTGCTTGACGTTACGGATGTGAGCGAATGCGATCCGGTCACAGTGCTTGCGGACAATATCGGCAACATTGTTGTTGGGGTCAGCATTCAAAGAGCCGGAGCAAAGGGTCAGACAGTTGTAGGGATTGTCCACCATCTTCAGGAAACGGTCAATGTTCTCCTCGTTGATCAGCAGACGGGGCAGGCCGAAGATATCCCAGGGGGGATCATCCATGTGGATGGCCATCTTCACGTCGCACTCCTCACAGGTGGGCATGATAGCCTCCAGGAAGTACTTCAGGTTGGCCCACAGCTTCTCGTGGTCAACACCTGCGTAATCCTTAAACAGTTGATCCAGCTTAGCCATACGCTCAGGTTCCCAGCCGGGGAAGGACATGTTGTACTTCTCGGTGAAATCCAGAATGTACTTAGCCATGGCGTTGTAGTCGTCCTGGATCATACCCTTTTCGTAGAACAGGGCAGTAGAGCCGTCGCCTACGGGGTGGAACAGATTGGAACGGGTCCAGTCAAAGATAGGCATAAAGTTGTAGCAGATGACCTTGACACCGAACTTGGACAGGTTGCGGATGCACTGCTTGTAGTTCTCAATGTACTTGTCCCGGGTGGGCAGACCGATCTTGATGTCGTCGTGAACATTGACGGATTCCACAACATCCATGTTGAAGCCGTACTTGTCCAGCTGCTTTTTGACCTCGGCGATCTCAGCTTCCTCCCAGACCTCGCCGGGCATCTTGTGATGCAGTGCCCAGACGATGCTGGTTACGCCGGGGATCTGCTTGATGTCGCTGAGCTTGATCTTGTCATTGCCTTCGCCGTACCAACGGAAACCCATTTGCATTGGTATATTTCTTCCTCCTTTTTTAGGAAACACGACCACACCCGTGTTTCTTATATTTTTACCGTCATGGAGTCCAGGACGGTCATTTACCAGTCTAGTATATCATATCTAAATGCAATATAAATTGCGTTGATTGCTTGAAATATTGTTAAAGTTGCTGTATACTGTAAATGAGGTGATTTTATGCGTGAAAAATCCCAAAGATTTGACCCCAGACAGACTATGCAGCGGGATACTTTTGAGGTGTTTCATTACCGGGAACCCCGGCCCGACACAG
The DNA here is from genome assembly GCA_045595075.1 of Faecousia sp. Taxonomy (GTDB): domain Bacteria; phylum Bacillota; class Clostridia; order Oscillospirales; family Oscillospiraceae; genus Faecousia. Next base: position 22,377 of record JAZNZT010000059.1, on the reverse strand, counting down.
TGGAGGTGCACCACCATGATTTCTACGAGGTGTACTATTTGCTTGGCGGTGAGGTGGAGTATTGGGTAGACGGGCGTATTATCCGAATGCTGCCCGGAGACCTGCTGCTGATCAATCCTCTGGAGCTGCACAGACCGATCCTGGATCAGGGAAGCCCCGTGTATGAAAGGATCGTTTTGTGGATCAACAAGGAGTTTCTGGAAGGATTATGCACCGGCAATTCGGGACTGAATATCTGCTTTGATACCGCACAGCTCGGACATACCCACTTGATACGCACGTCTGCCACAGAACGGACGGCTCTTACTGCCCGGCTGGGAGAACTTGTGAGAGAATTTTACAGCCGGGATTTCGGAAGTGATCTGTCTGCTCACGGGTTGTTTTTGCAGTTTATGGTGCAGCTGAACCGAATGGCTACCCGATCCCAGTCCCAGCAGGAGGAGACCCAAAGCCTGTCACCGCTGGTGCAGAAGGTACTGGAGTATATCACCGATCACATCCAGGAGGATCTCTCGCTGGAGGATATCGCGGATCAGATGTTTGTCAGTAAGTACCATCTGTCCCATGCCTTTACACGGGAGGTTGGTGTAAGCGTCTACCGCTATGTGATGCTTCGTCGTTTGATGATGGCGCGGCAGCTTTTACAGGCAGGGGAGTCAGCGGGGCAGGTTTGCCGCAGCTGCGGTTTCTCTGAGTATACCAGTTTCTATCGGGCGTTCAAATCCGAGTACGGTGTCAGCCCCCGCAGCTATGCTGCCAGTGAATCCTGAATAAGAGAAAAGGCTGCTCTGCTTTTGGCAGAGCAGCCTTGTGATTTACAGAACGAAGAAGGTACAACCGCCGGGAGCGACTTCTACAGTGCCGGATACGCGGACGCCCTCCAGAACAGGCAGGGTGTCGTTTTCCCCAAGCAGAAGTTCCTTGCCGTTGAGGAGCATAGTCCGGGAACGGAGCTTGCCATTGCCGGTAAGCGCATAGGCGGTGGCTTCGCCGGGTAGCTCCACAGAGGTTGCTTCCTTAGCATTGTTGATTACCAGATACACGACGCCTTCTTTGCCGTCCTTGCGGGAATGGGCATATACATGGGCACCTTCCCGAATACTTTCGCCGGTAGCATAGCAAGTCTTGCCCATCAGTCGGTTCCACAGCAGAACGGCAAAATAGTTGGGCCGGGGCATAAAAGTGCCGTGCTTTAGATAACCGTAGTCCGAAGACGCCAAAGTGTTATGGAAGATCACGCCGTCGGTGATGGTACAGAACTGACCCAGCTCGTTGAGGGTTCTGGGAACATCAGCGTAGGTAGATGCCCAGGTGTTGCCGCCGCAACCGGCATCGCCGCTTTCAGTGACCCACATCTGACCACCGGGAACGTACTTGTCCCGCTTTGCGGTGTACTGGTTGGCGCAGGAGCCGGGAACAGCCAGATAGGCTTCGGTCAGACAGGCCTCAAAAGGCCAGTGACCGCCCATAGCGGCGCCTCGCTCGGAAACTCCGTTATAATAATGATAGCTGAACACGTCCATGGGACACTTGTAGTCCCCCAGCAGCTGCTCGGTGGTGACCATGTCAAAGCCGGCTGCCATACCGCCGCCTGCACCGTCGTTGCCGATGCCAAACATATCGATGTCGCCTACGGTGCAGGGACCCACGAACAGACACTCCGGATAGTTTTCTTTCAGCCATGCGCCGAACAGATCGTGATCCCGGGCGTGATCCGCAGCGGTGTAGCCCTTGGGCAAGCCGCTCAGAGCGATGAGGTTGGGTTCGTTGGTGAATTCCGCAGCAGAAATGGGAACACCGTATTCCTTGGAAGTTCTAAACAGCAGATCAGCCTGCTCAAAGGGCATGGGCTCGTCCGCGCTGTGAATGCCGGGACAGTTGGCGATGGAAACCAAAAGCTTTCCATCCACAGCCTTGACAAAATCCAAAAGGTTCAGCCACTGCTGCTTTGTCAGCACATTCTGGAATCCCTCGGGAACAGTGCCGTCTGCGTATTTTCCGTCAAAATCATAGTAGGTTTTGTTCGCCCATGTACCGGATACCCGGATCCAGGCAGCACCTAGTTCCTTTGCGAGCTTAATAAGCCGGGGGTTGGTGGTGTCGATGGGATCGTACCACTGTTGCAGGTTGCCCATGTTGGACCAGTCCTGGATCACGGGAAAATCTTCTGTGCCGTCTACCTGCGCTTCAGAGTAAGCTTTCCAGAAAGTGCCTCCGGTGACCTCAGTCATCTCCACGTTGTAGGATACCAGCCGGGGATCAATCTGCCGGAGAACGGACAGTCTTTTGGGGTCCAGTTTAACAAATTCAGCCATAATAAAAGCTCCTTTTTGTGTTTTCTTTTATTATAATAGGAGGAAACTTTACAGCACAAGTCACAAAAGGAGATATCTGTGACACGAGTGTGTAAAAATGAAACCTCTGTCTTTGCGCAAATCATACAAAGACAGAGGATAGAGTCAAGTGGGGAGCAGGGGACGGGTGAGAATATGCACGGCGATCTTTGTTATTTCTTCCGGTGTTTGCAGAAAATTCTGTTGATGCCACTGGATCACCATAGACATCAGTCCACAAATGGCAAATGACATGGCAATGCCTTGGTAATTGGCATTCCAGGAAAGCATATAACGGGGCATCATCCGCTCCTTTAAAGCGAAGCTGGTTGCCCGCTCCACAAGAATGCCGCTTAGGCCGCTTCGCGCCAGTGCGTCAAGTAAGTCCCTGTGTTGATACCAAAACAAAAAATAACTATCCAGTTCTCCGGGGGCAGAGCCGGAAAGACCGTGGCGGTCGCTGAACTGAAAGTCCATCATGGTATGATCCAGCAGGGCATAGAGCGCTCCGTCTTTGCTGGAAAAATAACGATAGAAGGATTTGCGGGGGATTTGACAGTGTACGCACAGATCGCTGACGGAAATATCGTCATACCGCCGCTTCAGCATTAGTTGCAGAAGCCCTTGCTCCAGCTCTCGCTGTCGCTTGAAGGACTGTTCATTCTGACAAATCTTGTACATTTTCTTCCGCCTTTCCAAGCATTTGTAGATATTATAGCACATATTGGAAAGATTTCAATATACTTTGTTCATCTTGCCTAAAAAATGTGACAAATAAATTTCCAAGAGGTGTCACAAAAGGGACATTTTGTGGCTATACAATAATTTATATCTTCGTTATAATATACCTCGGAAAACGGGGAGGGGATCTCTCTGTACATAAAGGAGGAAAAAACAATGGCAAAAAAAGCACCTACTTTGGATGCCAACGGCTACCGTAAATTCGGCATTCGCGATTCTGTAGCCTATGCTGCCGGTGACCTGGGTTGTAACATGAGCTTTGCTCTGAAGGGAACAATGGCGGCCTTCTGGACACAGGTCATGGGCATGAGTATGTGGTATTCTCTGCTTCTGATCATCGTTCAGGTCTGGGATGCGGTCAACGATCCTCTGATCGGCGCTATGATCGATGCAGACAAGCGTAAGTATAAGAGAAACAAATTCCTGACCTATATCTGGGCGGGTTCTATCGGTTTGATCGTAGGCGGCGCTTGTTGCTTTATTCCGGTCCCCGGTCTGCCTGTTCTGGCAAAGGCAATCATCTTCGTGGCAGGCTACGTGATCTGGGATGCATTCTACACCGTAGCAAACGTGCCCTACGGCAGCCTGCTGTCTCTGATCTCCAGCGAGCCTGCTGACCGGGCATCCCTGTCTGCATGGCGCAGTGTGGGCTCCATGATCGGCAATATGCTGCCCATGGTCATCCTGCCCTTCTTGATCTACAATGAAGATCAGAGTCTGAACGGCACGATGGTCTTTGTTGCTGCGCTGGTAATGGGTGTTTTGGGCTTCATCTGCTTCCAGTTCATGATCCGCAACACCGAGAGCCGCGTGGATACTGAGGTGCAGCTCAATGAGGAACAGCCCAAGTTCAATGTTTGGAAGGCGATGGGTAACTTCCTGAAGAACCGTCCCGCTGTGGGCGCAACCATTGCCGCTATGGGCATGTTCATCGGTATGCAGGGCGCTACCACCGCTGTTGGCGTTGTGTTCCAGATCTACTTCCAGAATACCAAGATTTCCGGTATCGTTCAGCTGTTTGCTATGATCCCCATTCTTGTGTTCACCCCCTTAGCCCGTAAGATGGTCGTCAAGTACGGCAAGAAAGAATTGAGCGTTGTGGGCGCAATCTGCTCCATCATTGGTGGTCTGGGTCTGTTTATCATCACTCCCAACAACACCGGTTTGGATCTGGTTATTTACATTCTCTGTCAGCTGGTCTACTCCCTGGGTCTGGGCGTGTACTCCACTGTTTCCTGGGCAATGATGGGCGATGCTATCGACTACAACGAGTGGAAGACCGGTAACCGCGAGGAAGGCGTTGTGTACTCCCTGCACTCCTTCTTCCGCAAGCTGGCGCAGGGCGTCGGACCTGCTGTTGCTCTGTTGATCATGGGCTCCCTGGGCTATGTCAACAATGCTGTTGATCCCCTTACCGGCGCTGCTTACATCGATGTAACCCTGTTGGGCTGGGATGTAGCCGTGAACCTGCGTATTCTGGTCGCTGCTCTGTTCCTGGTTTCTGCTGTTATGCAGTTCATCGGTCTGGCGCTTGTCTATAACCTGGACAAGAAGACTCTTGCCAAGATGAACGAGGAGCTGGCTGCTCGTCACGAAGCGGAATAATTTATGATTGTTTTTACCCTGCCGGTAAAACGGCAGGGTAAAATTAACACTGTGTTCAAGCATTTCTGAAAAACTTTGTTATAATGTATATATCCTTAATGAACGGAGGCAAAACCAAATGAGAACAGTTATCAATCTGAACCGCAAGTGGGCTTTCTCCAAGGAGGCAACTGCCGTTCCCGCAACCATCGATAACCGCTGGAATTTTGTCAATGTACCCCATTGCTGGAACGCCATTGACGGCCAGGACGGTGATAATGACTTCTACCGGGGCACAGGCTACTATGCCAAGACCCTGAACAAGGCTGATTTTCCGGAAGCAGACCGCTATTATCTGGAGATCAAGGGCGCAAACTCCTCTGCCGATGTCTACATGAACGGCAAGAAGCTGGCTCACCATGATGGCGGCTACTCTACCTGGCGTGTGGACATTACTGAAGAGCTGGGTATCAACAGCCTTCTGTGCATCGTGGTGGACAACTCCGCCAACGAGACTGTCTATCCCCAGATGGCAGACTTCACCTTCTACGGCGGTCTGTACCGGGATGTGAATCTGATCTGTGTCAAGGAGTCCCATTTTGATCTGGACTACTACGGCGGCCCTGGCATCAAGGTCACCCCTGTGGTAAACGGCAATAATGCCGATGTAGAGGTAGAGGTTTTTGTCACCAATGGCAAGCTGGGTCAGACTATCCGCTACACCGTCTACGATGCTGAGGAAAACGAGATCGCAAAGACGGAAATCTCCGACACCACCGCAAAGTTTACCATTGAAAATGTACATCTGTGGCATGGCCGCAAAGATCCCTACCTGTACTGCTGCGAGGCAGAGTTGGTAGAGAATGGCGAAGTGATCGATAATGTATGTACCCGCTTCGGTTGCCGCAGCTTTAAGATCGATCCCGACAACGGCTTTATCCTCAACGGGGAAGAATATCCCCTCCGGGGCGTATCCCGTCATCAGGACCGTTGGGGCGTGGGTAACGCACTGCTGCCTGAGCATCACGCAGAGGATATCGACCTGATCATGGAAGTAGGTGCTACCACCATCCGTCTTGCGCACTATCAGCACGATCAGTATTTCTACGATCTGTGCGATGAGAAGGGTCTGGTCATTTGGGCGGAGATCCCCTATATCTCCAAGCACATGCCCACCGGCCGTGAGAACACCATTAGCCAGATGAAGGAACTGATCACCCAGAACTACAACCACCCCTCTATCGTGGTCTGGGGTCTGTCCAATGAAATTTCCATCGGCGGCAGCGACGAGGACCTGCTGGATAATCACCGTGTGTTGAATGATCTGTGCCATGAGATGGATAAGACCCGTCTGACCACCATTGCAGCGGTGTCCATGTGTAAGATGGACGATCCTTACCTGCAGATCCCTGACGTGGTCTCTTATAACCACTACTTCGGCTGGTACGGCGGCGATACCGACATGAACGGCCCCTGGTTCGATAAGTTCCATGAGATGCACCCCACCATTCCCATCGGCTGCTCCGAGTACGGCTGCGAAGCTCTGAACTGGCACACCTCCGATCCCAGACAGGGCGACTATACTGAGGAATATCAGGCTTACTACCACGAAGAGCTGATCAAGCAGCTGTTCACCCGCAAGTACATGTGGGCAACTCACGTGTGGAATATGTTTGACTTCGGCGCTGATGCCCGTAACGAGGGCGGCGAGAACGGCCAGAACCATAAGGGTCTGGTGACCATCGACCGTAAGTATAAGAAGGATGCTTTCTATGCTTACAAGGCATGGCTCTCTGACGAACCCTTCGTCCACCTGTGCGGCAAGCGCTACGTGGATAGGGTAGAGGACGTGACCAAGGTGACTGTGTATTCCAACCAGCCCACTGTCGAGCTGCTTGCTAACGGCGTATCTGTGGGCGTGAAGGAAGCCGCGGACCACTTCTTCTACTTCGATGTTCCCAATGCAGGGGAGACTGAGCTGGTTGCCGTCTCCGGTGAGCTGAAGGACTGCGGAAAGATCCGTAAGGTTGCGGAATTCAACGAGGACTACCGCCTCCGGGAAGAGGGCGCGATCCTCAACTGGTTCGATGTGGAAGCTCCTGAAGGCTACCTGTCTCTGAACGATAAGATGGGCGACGTTCTCTCCACCGTTCGCGGCAAGCTGATCTTTGCCTCTCTTATGGGCAAAATGATGGGCGGCAAGAAGGACGGTGAGAAGAAGGAAGTCATGGGCTTTGAGATGACCGCTGACATGATGACCATGATGAACGGCTTCACCGTTCTGCGTCTGATCACCCTGGCTGGCGGCATGATGGATGCCAAATTCACCAAGGAGCAGCTCCTTGATCTGAATGCCCAGCTGAACAAGATCAAAAAGCCGAAGAAGTAAATATGTCTGATAACAGGGGGTGTGCATTTTGTACGCCTCCTGTTACGTTTTTGAAATGGCGGAAAAGAGAGAATAGAGACTTGACAATACGCCTTTGATGTGATAACATGTTAGAACATATTTATATATGTGTTCGCCGTGAACGCACAAATGTCTTTGGCTCGAGCCGGTACCGGCTCGCTCTGTTGCTTAAAAAGCAACAGAATGGGCTTTTGATTTTTCCGGCGGCATAAATGCTCGTAAGGAGCATACAGATGGTATACTGCAGCAAAACTAAGCTGTGTATAAAGCAAATTTTTAGGAGGAAAAGAAAATGAACATGAAAAAGCTTTTGGCACTGGCACTGGCTCTGATCATGGTTCTGGGCCTGTTGGCCGGCTGTCAGCCTGCTGACACCAACCCCACCGATGGCAGCACCGGTGACACCACCCCCAGCGGCCCTGTCGAGTACGTTGATCCTTTTAAGGACATCGCTGACTACGACGAGCTGTCTGCAGCTGTCTATGATCTGGTTCTGGGCGACTTCTACGAGGCCTACCAGGCTGCTGCCGCAGAAAAGGACGTTGCTACCCGCTATGCCAAGATGGCTATCGCTGAGGCTAAGCTGCTGGGCGCAGGTATCTTCCTGCCCACCACTTCCCAGGGCGGTAACTACGCAATGACCAAGATCGCTCCCTACACCAATACTCCCATCCTGTACGGTAACGATACCTATCGTTTCCACAACCGTGTCGTCACTGCAGAGCCCATCGAGGCTGCTCACGTTGCAGAGATGAAGGCTAAGTGGAACGAAGTTATCGGTTCCGGCACTTACGAGTCCTGGGTCAAGTCCTACCTGACCGAGAAGGGCTACACCATCGAAGACACCGCTACCTTCTACTTCGATGCTAACCTGAACTACTGGGATGTTCTGGCTACTTCTTATGCTGCTGACTCCGAGATCCTTGTCCAGACCTACGACGGCCTGGTCGAGAATGACATGGAGAACCAGGAGAAGCCCGCTCTGGCTCTGAGCTACACTGTTTCCGAAGACGGTCTGAAGTACACCTTCAAGCTGCGCGAGGGCGTGGTTTGGGTCGACAACCAGGGCCGTAAGGTTGCTGATCTGACTGCTGATGACTTCGTCGCAGGTATGCAGCACATGATGGACGTTGCCGGCGGCCTGGAGTACCTGGTCTGCGCTGGCTGCGCTAACATCGTAAACGCTGACGAGTATGTTGCCGGTGAAGTTACCGATTTCGCAGAAGTCGGTGTTAAGGCTATCGACAACTACACTCTGGAGTACACTCTGACCGAGGCTACTCCTTACTTCCCCACTATGCTGGGCTACGGCGTCTTCGCTCCCATGAGCCGTTCCTACTACGAGTCCATGGGCGGCAAGTTCGGCGCTGATTTCGACGAGACTGCTGAGACCTACCTGTACGGCAAGGGCCCCGACTCCATCGCTTACTGCGGTCCTTACGTTATCACCAGCTACACCCCCAACAACTCCATCGTTCTGGAAGCCAACGAGTCCTACTGGAACGCTGAGAACATCAACCTGAAGTCCTTCACCTATATGTACACCGATGGCACTGACCATCAGAAGATGTACGATGACTTCTTCAACGGCGTTGTTGACACTCTGGGCATGACCAACGAGCGTGTTACCATCGCTAAGGAGAAGGGCACCTTCGATAAGTATGCTTACATCTCCGACACCGACGCTACCACCTACTGTGGCTTCTTCAACCTGCGTCGTGCAGCATTTGTTACCGGTGAGAACATCGGCAAGTCTGCTAAGACTGAAGAAGAGATCGAGCGCACCGGCGCTGCAATGCTGAACCAGCACTTCCGTCTGGCTCTGGCTATGTCCATCGACCGCGGCACTTACAATGCGCAGTCCGTCGGCGAGGACCTGAAGCTGAACTCTCTGGTCAACTCCTACACCCCCGGTAACTATGTCAACCTGCCCACTGAGGTCAAGATCGCTATCAACGGCGAAGAGAAGACCTATGCTGCAGGCACCATGTACGGCCAGATCGTGCAGGATCAGCTGACTGCTGACGGCATCAAGCTGACTGTTTGGAACGGCACCGCTTCCACCGGCTTCGACGGCTGGTACAACAAGGAAGCTGTTGCAGCTGAGATGGCTAAGGCTATCGAAGAGCTGAAGGCTGTTGGTATCGAGGTTTCCGCTGATAAGCCCATCTATCTGGACATCCCCGTCCGTGGCGACAGCGAGGTTTCCAAGAACCAGAAGAACGCTATGAAGCAGTCCATCGAGGACGCTACCGCCGGCTGCATCAAGGTCAACCTGGTTGAGTATGCTACCCGTGATGATTATCTGGCTGCTACCTACCGTTTCGAGATCGGTCAGGATGCTAACTACGACCTGAACGACGGTTCCGGTTGGGGCCCCGACTACGGCGATCCCAGCACCTACCTGGGCACCATGCTGCCTAACTATGCTGGCTACATGACCAAGTCTCTGGGTATTTTCTAATTTTAGAAAAAGCTTAGTTATTTTCCAACAAAAAGGAGGATGGGCGAGTATTCGCCCATCCTCCCGATTGGCGCTATGGCAAAGCACAGTTTTATAGGAAATGCTGCCCTCAGTATTCCTTGTGGTTTGGTTTTATCTGCCAGGAATACTAAGGGCAGTGTTCTCTACTGCCGGGATAATTTTAAGCTGTAAGTGTTATCCTAAGAGACAAGACGAAGGAGACTGACTATGACAAAATATTTAATCAGCAGAATCCTGCGGGCGCTGTTCTCTGTTGTCCTCGTGATCGCGGTGATCATGGTTATGATCTACACGTTCCTGGACAGAGAAGCGATTTTTAATGCCGACCCCTCATATCAGAAGTTTCTGAATAATTCCAAAGAGACCTACAAGATGCAGCAATGGGAGAAGTACGGCTATCTGGACTACATTCCCTTTGCGGACTGGCTGCAGGAAGAACTCAAAGCAGGCAGGCTGACCCAGGAACAGGTAAATGCGGCTAGGCTTGGCAAAACTGCCGATCTTGACAATGAGGAAACCAAAGCTCTGGTGGATGCGTTTTATGAAAAGTATGATAATGTGGATGGCTATAAAGTTGAACGTCTGCCGGGCGAATACAAGATCGGAACCAAGAAGTATAAAGAAGGCGGCAATCCCGTGCTGTATGCTTTCAAGGATGTTCCGTTGGCAAAGCGACTGCTTAACTACTTTACCGGGCTGATCAAGGTGGACAATATCCACAGTGTTGAAGACATAGAAGGGGAGCGGGGACTGACCTTTACCTGGTATGACCCTGCTTACGGTGGAGATAAATTTTCGCCTGCCATCATGGGTAACGGTACTACCAATAAGTATTTGCTGTACTGTGATGATACCTTCCCTTATATCCATCAGAATCTGGTGAAGATCCAACTGGGTGTTTCATACTCTGTCACCAAGGAAGTGGATGTTTATAACACCATGACAGATGCCCAGGGTCCCCAAAAGTACAGCACCATCACCTATCCCAGCGGTGTTGTGGAGGAGACAGCGGATGATATCCATTCCCTCATTCACGTTCCCGACTCCAGAGAAAAGGGTCTTTTGAATCAGACCTATTTTGTGGATGATTATACCGGTGTTACTACCGCTAAATCTGGCATGTCCCAGATGGGCTACTCCTTCAGCATCGGTATTATCTCCGTCATTCTTGCTTATCTGCTGGCAGTGCCTCTGGGCGTCATGATGGCTCTGAATAAGGATAAGCTCATTGACAAGTTGGGCACATTCTATATTATTTTCATTATGGCTGTGCCTTCTCTGGGCTATATCTTTATCTTCCGTGCCATCGGTAGCAGCTTCAAATTGCCGACTACCTTCGATGTGCAGAACCCCACAGTACTGATGTATATTCTGCCGGTGATCTCTCTGGCTCTGCCCTCCATCGCCAACCTGATGAAGTGGCTGCGCCGGTATATGATCGACCAGATGAACTCTGACTATGTTAAGTTCGCCCGGTCCGGCGGTCTTTCCGAAGGTGAGATCTTTAGAAAGCATATTCTGAAGAACGCCATCATTCCTATTGTCCACGGCATCCCCGGCAGCATCCTTGGCGCATTGACCGGCGCGATCATCACCGAGCGTGTGTACCTGGTGCCCGGTATCGGTAATGTTCTGACCACCGCCATCAATAAGTACGATAACGGTGTTATCGTCGGCGTTGCCCTGTTCTATGCATTGCTGTCCGTAACATCCTTTATTTTGGGTGACGTGCTGATGTCTCTGCTGGATCCCAGAATTTCCTTTACTTCGAAAGCGAGGTGATACGCGATGACAGATAATTTGATCAATCTGGACGAATTTAATATGTCTGAGGAAGAGCTGTTTGCCCCTGTTGCTCAGGACGATCTGGCTTCCGAGCGTATCACTGCTCCCAGATATTCCTATTGGCGCAGTGTGTTCCGTGTATTCTTCCGCAAGAAGCTGAATATCATTGCTCTGGCGCTGCTGGCAGTGCTGATCATTTTCTCCTATATTTACCCCGCGGTTATTGGCTACGATGCTAAGGTCGATCCTTATATCAACCTGATGGACGGTTCTACCAAGCACCTGAGCTCCGCGGAAGCCATGGCGAAGTTTGGCTCCGAACTGAAATGGATCCTTGGCTCCGGCGCATCCGGTCAGTCCACCTTTGATGCCATTTGGTATGGCTCCAGCATCTCCATTTCTCTTGCGCTGGTCTGCGCGGCGATCAATATGACCGTCGGCGTCATCATCGGCGCGGTCTGGGGCTTCAGCAGAAAATTTGACATTGTGATGACGGAAGTTTATAACGTCATTGCCAACGTGCCTTATATTTTGCTGATCTCCGTTATCGTTTTGATTATGTCCGCCAGCTTCTGGTCTATGGTCTTTGCATTGACCGTTACCGGCTGGATCTCTATCGCTTACTTTATCCGTACCCAGGTCATCATTATCCGTGACCGGGAGTATAATCTGGCATCCCGTTGCTTAGGCACGCCTATCACCCGGATCGCCAGCAAGAATATCATGCCCTTCATGACCTCTGTTATCGTGACGCTGGTCGCTACCGAGATTCCCTCCTACATCTCCTACGAGGTGTTTTTGAGCTATATCGGCATGGGCCTGTCTGACATGTCTCTGGGTAAGCTGATCGAGGCTGCCAAGAGCGCTATGATCACTCCCGGCTGGGAAATTGAATTCTGGAGCCCTGTTATCGTGGCTTCCATCATCGCTGTGGTGCTGTATGTTGTCGGCCAGAATCTGGGCGACGCATCTGACCCCAGAACCCATATGTAAGGGGAGGGCATCACTGTGGATAATAAAAAAGTATTACTGTCCGTTAATGACCTGCATGTAAAATTCCGTGTCCGCGGCAGAACACTGACTGCCATTCGCGGCATCTCTCTGGACTTCTATGAGGGCGAATCCATCGCTATTGTGGGCGAGTCCGGTTCCGGTAAGTCCGTTTTTACCAAGACCTTTGCCGGTATGCTGGATGCCAACGGCTATATCGATCAGGGCTCCATCATCTTTAACGATGACGAGCTGGCGGCAACCTCTGTTGAGCGGTTTGACTCGGATATTGCGGCTGCTGTTAAAGAGCTTAATAAGTATGCCAAGCTGGAGCTTGGTGCAGCTACTTTCCGGGAAATAGAAATGCTGAAAGCAGAGAAAAAGCAACGGGAAGGCCTCAGCGAAGAGGAAACCAGATCCCTGTCTGACAAGATCAGTGATTTGGCATTCCAGCGCACAGAGCTGTTCAACCAGCGCCAGACCGTAGATAAGAAGACAGAAAAAGACCGCTATAAGCAGATGGGCGCTCAGATCGACGCGCTGGATGCGCAGATCAAGGACCTGCAGAAGCAGGAAAAGGATGCTGCTGAGAATCATAAGAAGGCTGCGCGTAATGATACTGCCTATAATGCCGCATACGCCGAAAAAATGGCTGCGCTGAAACAGCAGTACGCCAAAGAGATAAGCGGCGATATCACAGAGGAAGTTAAGGCGCGTAATGTAGTCATCGCCAAAGAGATCCATCTGTCTGTGGGTCGCTACGGCTATGTAAAGCGGACGCAGTATATTAAAAAGCTGCTGGCATGCTTTAAGAAAGCAATGCAGATCGGCGTGGATCTTTTCGACGAAGAGCAGCGCAATCAGGTCTTCGACCAGGTGGTATTCCGTGTGAAGTACCTTAGCGAAGATGATAAGATGCTTCATGGCACCTGTGTGCTGAACCTGGCTAAGATCAAGTACGGTAAGGACTGGACCAAGATCCGTGGCGGTAAGATCGCTACTGTATTCCAGGATCCCATGACTTCCTTGAACCCCATTATCACCATCGGTAAGCAGATCACCTCCGTGATCCTGCAGCATCAGGATTGCACCGAGCTGGAAGCCCGGGCAAGAGCGCTGGAGCTGATGAAGAAGGTTGGTATCCCCAATGCGGAGAACCGCTTTGATGATTATCCCTTCCAGTATTCCGGCGGTATGCGTCAGAGAATCGTTATTGCCATTGCGCTGAGCTGTCAGCCCAAGATCCTGATCTGTGACGAGCCCACTACAGCGCTGGACGTTACCATCCAGGCGCAGATCCTGAAGCTCATTAAGGATCTGCAGAAGGAATTTGGTTATACCATCGTGTTCATTACCCACGACCTGGGCGTGGTTGCCAATATTGCGGACCGGGTTGCGGTTCTGTACGCAGGTCAGGTGATCGAGCTGGGCACTGTGGAGGATGTTTTCTACGATCCCCGCCATCCCTATACATGGGCGCTGCTGTCCTCTCTGCCTCAGCTGGCGCAGAGAAACACCACGCTGTATTCCATCACCGGTACACCCCCTTCGCTGTACAACAAGATCGTGGGCGATGCATTTGCGCCCCGTAACCCCCACTGTTTGAAGGTGGATACCCTGAAGGAGCCGCCTATGTTCCAGGTTTCTCAGACCCACTATGCCAAGACCTGGCTGGAGGATCCCAGAGCGCCTAAGGTGGAGAAACCGGAGATCATCCACGATATCCACGAAAAGCTTATGAAGGCGTTCAATATTTAAAGGAGGTGCTTTTGTGGCGAAGAATAAAATCGTAAAAAGACAGCTGCCGGAGCACGGTCCTTTGGATGAAAACGGCAGAGAGATTCTGCTGTCTGTTAAAAATGTAGACATTACTTTTGGCAAGGGCGACAATGCTGTTCGCGCCGTAAAGAATGCGTCCTTTGATATTTATAAGGGCGAGACCTTCTCCTTGGTTGGAGAGTCTGGCTCCGGTAAGACCACCATTGGCCGCGCCGTCATCCGTGTCAACCCCTGTGCAGCCGGTGAGATGCAGTACAAGGGCGTGCGTATCTCCGGCAAGACCAGCCGGGCGCTGGACCGTGAGGTCATCCGTAACATCCAGATGGTGTTCCAGGATCCTGCCGCGTCTCTGAACGAGCGCGCCACGGTAGACTATATCGTCTCCGAGGGTTTGTACAACTTCCATCTGTATAAGAACGAAGAGGACCGTATTGCCAAGGTGCAGAAGATCATTGAGGACGTGGGTCTGCTGCCTGAGCATCTGACCCGTTATCCCCATGAGTTCTCCGGTGGACAGCGTCAGCGTATCGGACTTGCCCGCGCCATGGTTATGGAGCCGGAGCTGGTAGTTGCTGACGAGCCGATCTCTGCGTTGGACGTTTCCATCCGCGCACAGGTTCTGAATCTGCTGAAAAAGTTCCAGCGTGAGAAGAATCTGACGTATCTTTTCATTGCCCATGACTTGTCTATCGTTCGGTTCATTTCTGACCGGATCGGCGTTATCTACAAGGGCAATATTGTGGAGATCGCGGAGGCAGAGGAGTTGTTTGACTACCCCCTGCATCCCTATACCCGCAGCTTGATCTCTGCGATTCCCATTCCTGATCCCAAATTGGAGAAGAACAAGGTCCTGTTTACCTATGATCCCTCCGTTCATGATTATTCCGAGGAGCAGCCGGAGCTGGTCAACATTGGTCATGACCACTATGTCTACGGCAATACCAAGGAGATCGAGGAATACAAGGCGATCCGTGATGCTGGCGTACCTATGAAATCTATCACCATTGTGGATCCGGACACGGCAGACGAGAACACGCCTGTAAATCAGGAAATTGACTGGAATAGCAGCCAGTTCCTGCTGCAGACTCCGTTGCACGATACCGGCAGCCTGTGGTATACCATCGGCTCTTTTATCCTGCCGCCTTTGGGTATTATCGGCGGTCTGCTCTTTAAGAAGTTTAAGCATTTTAAAAATGCCAAGGCTTGCTTTAAGGGCGCATGGATCGGACTGGGCCTGCTGGGAGCTATCGTGGCGCTGTTCGGCATATTCCTGCTTAGTGCGCTGCTGTGATGAGTAAGAAAAGAGATTTAGAAGGCAGACGCCTTCACCACTTCGAACTGTCCGACAAAAATCGGACAGTTCGTTGGGTTTTGATCATAGTTTTGCTTGTCATAGCCGCGGTGTCTTTGACGGTGGGGTTGTCAAGCGCGCTGCAGACTCCTGCCGGCTGGCAGACAGTGCCGGTTAATGTTTCTGAGCTTAACTGCGGCGATGCTTTTGTCCTGCGGTATGAGTACGGCGCAGGGGAGGCTTCTCCTACTGCGGAAAGCAAAGCGCTGGAACAGCTTTATGGAAAAACAGTGGTGGATGCATGGAAACTGTTTTTTAACGAAGCCGGCGCTTCGGACCTGACAGGGCTGTACGAAATCAACCGGCATCCCAATGAGGAAATTGCTGTCGACGGCGGTCTTTATGCAGCGTTGAAGCAGGTGGTGGATAGCGGCAGCAGAGCGCTGTACATGGCACCGGTATATACAGAATATGACCGGGTGTTTTACAGCGAAAATGAGACGATTGCCAAGGATTGTGATCCGGGACAGGATGATGATCAGCGGGCATATGTGCAGATCCTTGCAGATTTTGCACAAGATCCCCAGGCAGTTCAGCTTGTACTGCGTTCCGATAACAAGGTTATGCTGCAGGTGTCGGAGGAATACCTGACCTTTGCCAGGGAAAATGAGGTCAGATGCCTTGTAGACTTTGGTTGGTTGCGAAATGCTTTTGTGGCGGACTATATTGCCTCTGCGCTGACGGAAAAAGGCTTTACCAACGGTTATATTGCCAGTGTGGACGGTTTTACCCGGAATTTGGACCGGAGAGAAAACAAATATAGTTTGAACCTGTTTAACAGGATCGGCAGTGACATCGAGCTGGCTGCGGTTATGGATTATACTGCGCCCCAAAGCCTGGTATCCCTGCGGAGCTATCCCATGAGCGATTTGGATTCCCACCGGTATTACAGCTTTACAGACGGTAGGATCGTCACCTCCATGATCGACCCTGCTGACGGGCAGAGTAAAACGGCAACAGATAATCTGGTGTCATACAGTGACGCGCTTGGCTGCGGCCAGCTGGCGTTGTCCGTTATGCCTGTGTATGTGGCAGATACCTTTTCTGAGGACGCGCTGAATGCTTTGACAGAGCAGGGGATTTACAGCATATGGTTCAGCGGCAAGCAGCTGATGCACAACCAAAAAGATCCGGGGATCACGATCAAAGATCCAAGCTATACAAAATAAGCGGTGCTAGTGACGTTGCTTATTTTCTCAAAAAACAGACACAAAAAATCACCGACATACGGCAGTACGCCAGTATGTCGGTGTTTTTTATTCTCGGTTAAAGCTGGCGGGGTCAAAGGTGATCACGGTGTAATACCGGGTTCCTGTATGCTGATACAAGGTTTCTTCCAGGTAGCTTTTGATCTCTGTTTTGCGTTTGCTCAGATCATCGGGCAGAGCCACATCAAAAACCAGGTTGGTATGGCCTGTGCCGCGGACCATGCGGAAGTCGTGAATGGAAAGGCGGTTGTCAAAGTTTTGGATCAGCTCCAAAACCTGTTCTTGCATCCGGTCAAGCTCTGCATCTCCCGTGACAACAGGGTCATAGTGGATCACCAGATGGACGTTGTGTTTTTCCAGACACTCCCGTTCCAGATCATCAATGATGTCGTGGCAGACCATCGGGTCTTCTTCCTGGTCCATCTCAACATGCAGACTGGCAAACCGCTGTCCCGGACCGTAATCGTGGACCATAAGGTCGTGGTAGCCAAGGACCATAGGATGTGTTCGGACTGTATCGATGATCAGCTGTCGCAGTTCCGGGCTGGCTGCTTCGCCCAACAGGGGACTGATGGTATCTCTGGCAAGCATAGCGCCGCTGTACAGAATAAACAGAGCTACGGCAAGACCTATGTATCCGTCTACCCTCCAGGAGGTCACAGCCTCAATCACAGCAGCTGCCAGTACAGCGGCTGTGGCGATCACATCGTTACGGCTGTCGGCAGATGTGGCAAGCAGGGCAGTGGAGCCGATATGCTTTCCTAAGGTGCGGTTGAACAGAGCCAGCCACAGTTTCACAAGGATGGAAAAAATAAGTACGGCAACCAGAGGCACGGAAAACAGCACCGGTGTGGGCGCAATGATCTTTTCCACAGAGCTCTTCGCAAGCTCAAAGCCGATGACGATGATCAGCGCTGCAACAGCCAGACCGGAGAGATATTCAAACCGGGCATGACCGTAGGGGTGATCCGCATCGGCAGGTTTTTCGGACAGCTTAAAGCCAAGCAAGGTGATCACAGAGCTGGATGCGTCAGACAGGTTGTTCATGGCATCCGCGGTGATCGCCACTGAGCCGGACAGAATACCGATTATCAACTTGGCTGCAAACAGCAGAATATTGCAAATGATTCCCACAGCTCCGGAAAGTCTGCCGATCTTTGCCCTGCTTTGGGAAGCGTCCGGATCTTTTCCAACAAAGAGGCGCAGTAAAAGTTTTGTCATGGAATCCCTCCATAATCAATCTTCTCTTATTATATTCTTTAGGACCAAATGTTGTCAACGGGCAGTTATGAGGCGTATTATGTTTGCGAAAACGGAAAATTGTGATATACTGATGGAAGAAAGGGCGTGAGGCAAATGAGTATCGTAGTCATCGGAACAGCCTTTGTGGATATCAAGGGCTTTCCGGAGGATGTGTATATTCCCGACGGTCGGAATGTGGGCAGAGTGGAGTATATCCACGGCGGCGTTGCCCGGAATGTGGCGGAGGATATTGCCAATCTGGAACTGCGTCCTACCTATGTGGGGATCGTAGACGATACGCCTATGGGCGCGGATGTGCTGGAGAAGCTCCGTCGCCATAAAGTCAATGTGGACTATGTGCTGACGATCCCTGATGGCATGGGAACATGGCTTGCAGTGTTTGATAATAACGGAGATGTGGCAGGCTCTATCTCCAAGCGCCCCAATTCCTACCCGTTGGCAGGATTGCTGGATGAAAAAGGGGATGAGATCGTATCCAATGCTGCGTCCATTGTTTTGCAGGTGGATATGCACAAGGATGTGGTGAAAAAGACCATTGATCTTGCTAAACGCCATGGGAAAAAGCTCTATGCGCTGGTTTCCAACATGAGCATAGCTGCCCAACGCCGGGATTTTTTGCAGCAGTTTGACTGCTTCATCTGTAATCAGCAGGAGGCGGGACTTCTGTTTCTGGATGATTATGAGGGGAAGACCCCGGAGGAAATGCGAGATGTTCTCAGCGATAAGGTGGTCCGGGCAAATATCCCGGCTATGGTGGTCACTATGGGCAGCCAAGGTGCGGTGTATGCCGACTGCCACAGGGCAAAGGGCGTTTGTCCTGCCCGGGGCGTTCAGGTAAAGGATACCACCGGGGCAGGGGATGCCTTCTGTGCCGGTGTTGTCAGCGGTCTCACTTATGGCAAGGACTTGCCCCAGGCTATTGAGATCGGCTCCAGACTGGCAGCCTCCGTGATCACATCCTCGGAAAACGTCTGCCCGAGATTCCTGCCTCAGGAATTGGGTCTTGATGTGACCGTGTAATGAAACACCCGGAAAGTCTTGTGACTTTCCGGGTGATTGCATGGGACTTTTTCATAATATGGCGATTTTTCCTAGAGAAACCTATTGACTTTACCAAGCTGAAGTGATAAAGTATAGGAAATTATTGGAGCGAGGGTGGTTTGTATGCATAAACTTCAGTCTGAGTCCATGGATCGGCTGTTCCGGTCGTTTCTGAAATTGGAAAGTCTGGACGAGTGCTATGCCTATTTTGAGGATCTTTGCACAGTCAAGGAGCTGCAGGACATGTCCCAGCGGTTGGATACTGCTATTCTGCTTTCCCAGGGTCGCAGCTATCAGCAAATTGCTGAGGAAGTGGATGTGAGTACAGCTACTATTGGTAGGGTCAGCAAATGTCTGAACTACGGCGCAGGCGGCTACCGGGCAGTCATCGAGAAATTGGAGGATTAGTAACAATGCAGGAACAGACACTTAGCTTTGGAGAGAAAATGACCTTTTCCCTCCGGTCCTTGTATGAGCAATACGGCTATGCCCGTTATAAAATGAGTAAATTCGAGGAGTACGATCTGTACGCCCGCAACAAGGACTTTTTGATCTCGGATAGTGTTATCACCTTTACTGATACCAACGGTCGGTTGATGGCGTTGAAGCCGGATGTGACGTTGTCCATTGTTAAAAACAGCAAAGACCTTCCCGGAACTGTCCAAAAGCTATATTATAACGAGAATGTTTACCGGGTAGCCAAGGGCGGTCACAGCTTTCAGGAGATCCTGCAGGTTGGTCTTGAGTGCCTGGGCGATATTGATGAGTACTGTATCTGCGAAGTGCTGATGCTGGCAGCCCGGAGCTTGCGAAGTATTTCCGAAAACTGCGTTCTGGACATTTCCCATCTGGGATTTTTGTCTGAGGTTATGGATCGCATGGGAATTTCTGTGGGGAGCAAGGCGACAGTACTCAAATACATAGGCGAAAAAAACCGTCACGAGCTGTTATCGGCATGCCGGGAGCTGGGCGTTGAGGAAAATGACACCCAACAGCTTATGGAATTGGCTGCAATGCGGGGAACACCGGCTATGATCCTGCCCCGGCTGAAGGAGCAGTTTTCCGGCGTTGCATCTCTTGATCAGCTTGAACGGATCTGCTGCGCTCTGGCAGATTGTCAGGTGAGCATGTGTATTGATTTCTCTGTGGTGGATGATATTCATTACTATAACGGCATTATCTTTAAAGGCTTTGTTGAGGGGATCGCTGACAGTGTTCTGTCCGGCGGCCAGTATGACAAACTAATGCAGAAATTAAAACGCAGATCCGGCGCCATCGGCTTTGCGGTGTATATGGATCAGCTGGAGCGGCTGGAGAAAAAACAGGATCCCTTTGATGTGGATATAGTGCTGCTCTATGACAAGCAGACGCCGGTTACAGTGATCCATCAACAGGTTGCAAAGTTGACCGAAAAAGGACAGAGCGTTATGGTCCAGTCCGGAGTGCCGGAGAATGTCAAGTACAGACAGTTACTGAAATTGCGGGGCAGTGAGGTGGAGATTCTTGAAAACAATGCTTAATGTGGCACTTCCCAAGGGAAGATTAGGTGAGAAGGTATATGCCATGTTTGAAAAAGCAGGCTTTGAATGTCCTTCCATCCACGATAACAGCCGAAAACTGATCTTTGAAAACATAGAAAAGGGTGTCCGCTACTTTTGGGTAAAGCCCTCGGATGTGGCTATTTATGTGGAGCGTGGCGCAGCGGATATCGGCGTTGCCGGCAAGGATATTCTCTTGGAATATGAGCCGGATATCTACGAATTGCTGGACTTAAATATCGGTAAGTGCCGCATGGCAGTTGCTGCTCAGAACGGCTTCCGTGATGATCCAAGACAGACACTGCGTGTTGCGACCAAGTTTTCCAATATCGCAGCCCAGTACTATTTATCCAGGGGCAGGGATATTGATATTATCCACTTAAACGGCTCTATCGAGATCGCTCCGATTTTGGGACTTTCCGATGTGATCGTAGACATTGTGGAAACAGGTACTACGCTGAAGGAAAACGATCTGTCGGTGATTGAGACCATTGTGCCCATCAGCGCCCGGCTGATCGCCAATAAGGCAAGCTATAAATTCAAATGTGAAATGATCGACACCCTGGTGCAGGAGGTTGCTGCACAAACGGAGGCAAAACTATGATCAAAATACTAAAATACGGAGAAGTTGCCAATGGGGATATTTTTGCCCGGGCAGACTCCGAGGTGAATGTGGAGGCTATTGTCTCCCAGATCATTGAGAATGTAAAAAACAATGGGGATAAAGCTTTATTTGACTACTGCGAGCGGTTCGACAGAGCAAAGCTTGACCGGTTACAGGTGACGGAAGCGGAGTTTGACGAAGCAGTAGCTGCGGTGGAACCGAAGTTTTTGGAAATTCTCAAAAAGGCGGCTGCCAATATCCGCAAATTCCACGAAAAGCAGGTTCGCACCGGCTTTTCCATTACCGAGGATAACGGTGTAGTCATCGGTCAGAAGATCACCCCGGTGGACCGGGCTGGCCTGTATGTCCCCGGCGGTACAGCGGCGTATCCGTCCACAGTTCTGATGGATTCCATTCCTGCCAAGATCGCCGGTTGCCCTGAGGTTGTCATGGTGACCCCACCCAACGCCCAGGGAAAAGTCAATCCGGTGATCCTGGCGGCGGCAAAGGTTGCCGGCGTGGATAAGGTGTTCAAGGTTGGCGGCGCTCAGGCTATCGCGGCGTTGGCATATGGCACCCAGAGTATTCCCAAGGTGGATAAGATCGTAGGCCCGGGCAATGCTTTTGTGGCAGAGGCAAAAAAGCAGGTTTTTGGCAAGGTGTCTATTGATATGATCGCAGGACCCAGCGAGATCCTCATCGTTGCCGATGGGGCGTCCGATCCCAGTCATATCGCTGCAGACTTGCTATCTCAGGCAGAGCATGATAAAATGGCAAGCGCAGTGCTTGTTACGGACTCTGATATTCTTGCTATGGCAGTTCAGGCGGAATTGGAAAAGCAGATACCTATGCTGGAGCGCGCCGAGATCGCAAGAGCCTCCATTGACAACAACGGCAAGATTATCGTTGCCGGGGATCTGAGACAGGCGATCGAGATCGCCAATGAGATCGCTCCGGAACACTTGGAGTTGTGCGTGGAGAATCCCTTTGATTACTTAGACAGTATCCGTCATGCAGGCTCTGTCTTTATGGGCAGAAATTGCCCGGAGGCGTTGGGCGATTATTTTGCAGGACCGAACCACACCTTGCCCACCAGCGGCACGGCCCGGTTCTCAAGTCCCTTGTCTGTGGACGATTTTATCAAAAAGACCCAGTTTACTTACTATACCCGGGATGCACTGAAGGAAGTGGCAGCAGATGTGGCATATTTTGCCCGGGCAGAGGGCCTGACAGCCCATGCCAAAAGCGCAGTGATCCGGACGGAG